>CAXTTL010000010.1:0-36742 GCA_964247135.1 uncultured Deinococcales bacterium
ACGATTTACTACTGGGACAGGCTTCGTGCGCTGTCCGAGCACTTGGGTTTTGACCTCAAAATGCCCTGGAAAGATTTACCCGCCAACATCCAACACACCATCATGCACGGTTTGGACGAACCGTTCGAGATTGTTTACAAACGCAACGGCAAAGAAACTTTCAGGTTTAAAGGCGAATATGAGGGCGTGATTCCAAACCTCGACCGCCGCTTCAAAGACACCGAAAGCGAGTACATCCGCGAAAAACTCGGCGAACTGATGCTCGAGAAACCCTGTCCAGGTTGCGCTGGCACACGTTACAAACCCGAAGTTCTGGCGGTGCGCGTGGCAGGACTGAACATTGCCGAAGTCGGGAAGTTTAGTGTGCTCGAGGCGAAACGCTTCTTTGCTGCGATGTCAGAAAGCAACGCCGTGCCTGTCGGTTTGGAATTGCAAAAACGTCACAAGGTCAAACTCGAGACGCTGGCAGAACCCAAAGAAGTTGACGAACTGAATGGTTTTGGTTCGCAAATTGCCGCACCCATCATCCGAGAAGTGCTCTCGAGATTAAGCTTTCTCGAGAATGTTGGGCTGGAATACTTGTCGCTGGATCGCAGTGCAAACTCGTTGTCTGGCGGTGAAGCACAACGCATTCGGCTTGCCACCCAAGTTGGTTCAGGTTTGACGGGCGTGTTGTACGTGCTCGACGAACCCAGCATTGGTTTGCATCCCAAAGACAACGAACGCCTGCTCGTAACCCTGAAAAACCTGCGCGACCTCGGCAACACCCTGATCGTGGTCGAACACGACGAGGACACCATCCGCGAAGCCGACTGGGTGGTGGATTTGGGACCTGGGGCGGGGATTCACGGTGGGCATATTGTCTCCGAAGGCACACCAGACCACATTGCCAATGATCCGAAATCCTTGACGGGCGCGTACTTGCGGCTCGAGAAATTTGTGCCCATCCCCTCGAGTCGCCGCAAAGGAAACGGCAAGTTCTTGCGCGTGAAGAGTGCGAAAGAGCACAACCTCAAAAACGTCAGCGTCGCCATTCCACTTGGCACAATGACCGTGATTACGGGTCCGAGCGGTTCGGGCAAAAGTACCCTGGTTCACGACATTCTGCACGCGGTGCTGGCAAAAGAACTCAACCGCGCCAAAACCACGCCAGGACGCTTTGAAAGCCTGGTCGGACTCGAGAACCTGGACAAAGTGATTCAGATAGACCAATCACCCATCGGACGCACGCCGCGCAGCAACCCAGCCACCTACACGGGCGCGTTCACCGACATCCGCGACCTGTTCACTCGAGCGCCCGAAGCCAGAAAACGCGGGTACGGACCCGGGCGCTTTAGTTTCAACGTCAAAGGTGGACGTTGCGAGGCGTGCAGTGGCGACGGCACGGTCAAAATTGAGATGAACTTTCTGCCCGACATTTACGTTTCCTGCGAGGTCTGCAAAGGAGCGAGGTACAACAAAGAAACGCTCGAGGTCAAAGTCAAAGGCAAAAGCATTGCCGAAGTGCTCGACATGACCGTGGCAGAAGGACTCGAGTATTTTGCCAACATTCCAAGCGTGCAACGAAAACTGCAACTGATGCAGGACGTGGGCTTGGATTACATCAAACTTGGGCAGTCAAGCCCCACGCTGTCCGGCGGCGAGGCGCAACGCATCAAACTTGCCTCTGAGCTTTCCAAACGCGCCACGGGCAAAACCATTTACATCCTCGACGAACCCACCACAGGCTTGCATTTTGAAGACGTGCGAAAATTACTCGAGGTGCTGCAACGCCTGGTCGAAGCGGGCAACACGCTGGTCGTGATCGAACACAACCTCGAGGTGATCAAAACCGCCGATTGGATTGTGGATTTGGGACCCGAAGGCGGCGACCGAGGCGGCGAGATCGTGACTGAAGGGACACCCGAAGCGGTGGCGCAACACAAGAGCAGTCACACCGCCAGGTATTTGAAACACGCGCTCGAGAATACGCCGCAGGTGAAGGTGATGAAGGGGAAAGGAAAGCTCGAGAAACTTGCGGCGGATTGAGGATGGAGCTTGAAGTTTTGAGTTTTTGCTACTTGCTTTCTAAGTACAAGTAAATTGGATAATCGAACATAAATATGCTGAGTGTACTTATTCATGAAAACCACACATCAAGATCAGTTAGGCTTTCTCTGAGAGGATCATACTTATGGCAAAGTGGTGGTTACTGTCAATATTGTTGTTAGGAATGGCTCACGCAAATAAGCCTTCGGTTGATCTACGTCAACAATTCATGCGGGCGCTAGAAAGGTCAGAAACCACCATTAGCGATTGCTCGAAGGTTGCAGACAGCGCAGCTCGAGGAGCTTCAACTTTAGCAGTACAGTTCAAAGATCGAATTTGGGGGAGTACAGTTTTTAAATGGCAATTTTGCGCTACAAACAGTCTTCAGTTTGACAAATGGAAGCCAAATATCGAAGCTGCGCTCAAAAGAACCTTTGGGAAGAAAATACAGATCAAAAATTATGCTAAACACTCTTGGATTCAGTGGGATTTCTGTTTTAGTTGTTTTGCACAAGCTTATGAAGTGCTTTCTCAAGATGGGAAACACGAGGTCTGGATTGAATATCACAAATATGAATTTTTTGAAGGGGCAGTTACCGTTTATACTAACAAACCAGGGGGCTTCATTCGTGTTGGAGCACTGTATTGAGAATGTTTGAAGTTTTCGTGCAAGCTCTGTGTTAAGGAAATGACACAGAGCTTGCCAACCGATTTTCAGGAACTAAATACCAATTTGAACTTCTTCCTCGGTTGAGCCAGCAGGAATTACTTGTACTTGCGTCGCAGAGGTAACACAATCTTCACTTACATCACTGCTAAGTGTTCCCCACCCGTGCAGACCTGCCAATCCTAATCCATCTCCAGCAAGACGCATGTTTAACCAAAGTACAGCGAAGAACGCCCCAGTGTTAGGTGAGTAGATCGGAAGTCTAGTTAGCCTGTCTGCTTGAGCAATAGTGGTCAAGCGTTTGAGTTTATTGAAAGTGCCGTCGGCTTTCAGACCAGGCGCATACTGGTTTATTGATGTAAGTGTTGTGCTCCCTTGGGTTGCTGTGATCCTTACCTGGTTGTCAGCAATGACGGCAAAAGTTAAATTGACTGGCGACCCACCGCTCAGCCTCGTACTTGAGGTGGTTGGTCTTCCACCACTCAGCGAGTAAAGAGACCAGTTATTAAATGTATAGCTGTACTGCAAGCCGATATCAAGACCTGTGCTACCGAAATAAACATATGGAATCTCCAATACACCCGGATTCGTCCCAGGTGCATTGGATCGATCAGCCAGCAATGGAGGTGAAATAGTGGCAAATGAGTATGCAAATCGAGCGATAGCAAATACACTTGCAGGATTTCCCAATCCGAAAGCAGTACGCACACGCCTGAATGGACCAGAGGTCGTAGAACAAGTGGTTGATCGTGGACTCAAAGGCGCATTGGAGGCTCCGGTTTGACTGCTTGGTTGTGTTGTTACGAAGTCTTCGCCAGTTGCTGGATCACGATAAATAACCCCACCGATAGGAGTGGCAAGATTGAATTTCCCCCTCAAGCTCACTCGGTTCACGGAGATGCTTACACCGTTGTTGAAGATCACTTCATTCCACTGACTTTGCGGCAAAGATCGCATGTTTTCAGCGACATATTCACGCTCGAGTCCAGTGATTTGAGCATCAATTGATCCTTGAATCTGTTGTCCAAGGGTATCTGGAACGGTGTTAGTCCGCAACCGCACGTGCCGCAGTGTGGTCACAGGAGCAACAGCGCTGTCGCCGTCCAATCCAGTAAAAAACACCTGTTGTGCTCCAATAGTGGTGGCTCGAGTTAGAACGGCTGCTGTGGTTTCTTCGGGGCTTCGTGAAACACGTTTGGCTATTTCATTGGCAATTTCTACAGTGATGGTAAATTTTATTGGGTTGTTGCTGGTGGTGGTTTGAAAGGGTACGAGAAAACCAAGCGTGACTTGTCCAAGTTCATTGGGATTGATCTGTCGCCCACCAGTTGCATTGCGGAGGACGTAACCATACTCGAGCACCTGATCGCTGGTAATATCGCCAGCTTGCACGGCGGCAGTTTGCAGTGCGGTACTTTCACTGGTCAGAAAGCCTTGAAAATCGGCTTCGGCTGGATTGACCTGCAAGAGTCCCGTGTTGAGTTGCATTCCATGACTTGGGCGAATGCTTTGCGCGACACTGGGATCGGTGATTGCCACATTACTGGAATTGAGCAGGGATTTGAATGCCGTACCACCAAGGTTATTGGCAGCTTGGTTGTAGGCGTAAAGGGTCAAGTTATTCCAAGCTGTGGTGCTGATGTTCTTAAATTCAAAAGTTCCCCAGAGGTAACGCAAGCTGTTGGTGGTGTCATCAAGGAAACCACCTGATACCTTACGGGTGATTTGATATCCGGTAGTGATTAAAGTTTTTGGGCTGATTGAAGTTTCACTGTTTCCAATGGTCAAGTTGACTGTGCTGTAAGTTGGTTCAGGATGTGGTGGAGCGCTCGAAGTGGCTTGTTGACAGGCAGCCAAACCTAAGAGAAAAACCAGAAATCCGAGGGTAGCGGAACGTCGCAAGAGCATGTTGACCTCCATTTGACAGTGAAACTCGAGTTGATTTGCTTACCGATACGTTGCCAACGATGTTGACCAAAGAATCTTCCTTTCTTTTCCGCTTCACAAACAGTACGGAATAAGTATGCTAAAAACATATTACAATATACTAAGTATGTAAATACATAAGCAGATAGCAACGCTTTCTGACCCCTCCAAACATCAATCAAATTACTGATGGCTTGTTGAGTACGAGATTCTCGCCATAATGCTAGAACAACGTCATGAGTGAATTATGGTAGAAAATTTCCAGGTGAAACAGATAATTTTTACTATCAGAAACCAGCGCTTTGTCGAAGATAGTTTTTTGATACAACAGCTTCACACCTCGAGCCTCACAAAAACATAACGCTCGAGACTCCCAAAAAAACCCCCAGTTTTTTCGCTGTCGCTTTGCTGATGCCCCGTTTGCCAGCAAGAATCTGTGACAGTGTGCTCTGCGCCACCACACCAGCTTTCTCGAGTTTGTTGGTTCGCTTATGCTGGGTTTGATGGACGTGATGCTCGCTCGAGAAATGCTCTTTATGCTGTGGGCGGGTAATCGTCCAAAGCTCCAACTTCTGCCCAAGGGTGCTTGTCCACGAAAATCACTGGCACAACCAAACCATGCTGTTTGACTGCCCGCTCGAGACTTTCATCGGCTGTAATGAACTCACAACCCAAAGATTCAGCAATTGCCAAAAACTCTGCATCGCCAGTGCTTCGGGTGCGATGCAAGGCTTTTTGCAGGGCATAAACCCGACCCCAATCGGGTGTGTGACTCTGCCAACTCGCGCCAAGAATGTCCTCGAGCACACCCAAACCATCCTCGAGCGCGACCAAACCCGCGCCAATGGCATCGCGGTAAATGACGTTTGCAACTTCGGAGAAGAACAATTCTGGCACGTGCAATTCTGCCCCGTGAATCGCGGCACGACTGAGGAAAGTTGCGGCAGCGTTGGCGAGTGTGCGGCTGCTCTCGGGAATCAGACTGTCAGGTAAACCGCCAAGCACAGCAACATTCGTGTCAATCACATAACGTCGGGCAATATTTCGGGCGTTCACTTGCCATCGCGCAAGCGGCGTACAGATTTGACTGGATCAAAACCGCCTGGTTTCAACACTTTGACCTTGCGGCGTTGAATGCCCGTAAAAGCTTTGGCTTTCGCTTGTGGGCGCGTGCTCGAGGTTTGGTTTTGAGGGTTGCCCTTGCTCATGTTTACAGTTTACACCATTTTAAATTAGCAAAACTCGAACCAATCACAAAAACACAACGCTCGAGACTCCAAAAAACACTCCCAGCTTTTTCGCTGTCGCTTTGCTAATCCCCCGTTTGCCAGCAAGAATCTGTGACAGGGTGCTTTGCGCGACCACGCCCGCCAGGTGCATTTTGTGGTCAAGAAGCGACCACACCAGCTTTCTCGAGTTGGACTTGGGTTGTGCCACGGTCACGCATCAGGCTGGCGAGCGCATCGCGTGGCGTGCTTGGGGTTGATGCCCACGGGTCGTTCGCGTTCTCCCACTCGAGCATGTAACGGGCGATCAGGTCTATCAATGGCTCGAAAGTCGGGTCATCCATCGCGTAACGGTTCGTCAGGTTTTCGAGCAGCGCGTGAAGCTCGAGGTATTCACTTTCGGTTTCGGGTCGTTTGATGTGCGCGTGATGTTGGAAGGACACCCAAGCATTTTGGGCTTGCTCGAGGTTGATTTTCATTCTATCGAATCAGAACAACTTTAAAAGGCAAGTGTGGCAATTTCTTCCAAGCTTGTTCTGCGGTCAAAACGTTTTGCTGGCTGACTTCTGCCAGTGCCAGACACGCGCAATCACCAAGGCTGAGGTTATACGGATTTCGTCTGGCATAGTAAAACGCGGCGACATCAGATTGTTCAGCATCAAAAGCGACCACCTCGAGTACATCTTTTAATAAATCAAAGCGAGTATCAATCATTTGTGGCGTGTACGTTCCTGACCCGACCAGTTTGCCTTTGACTTCGGTTCGGTTGACGGTTGAGATCAGCAAACTACCTTTTTCAAGTTCTTTTTTGACGGCTTCATCGCCAGTTTCCTTCAGAAAGAAAGCCATCAGAGCACTGGCATCTACGACCATTTTTTGGCTGCCTCGGCATGGCGTTCATCAAGCAATTCTTGTACCAAATCACGACCATCTTCTCGAGCGAAAGCGCCGTGTAATTCTTCGATGATGGCATGACGGGTGGTGATTCTGACACTGTTATTCTCGAGTCGCACGATTAAAGCATCGCCTGGTTTAAGGTTGAGGGCTTCCCGAAATTCGGCGGGGATGACCACTTGTCCCTTTTCACCCAATTTGGCATCTTTGGAAACTTTTCCTGTTAATGTGAGTGTCATACTCTCATTGTATAACGATTTTATCTCGAGTTCAACTTATTGTTTGTAGTTACCCATAAAGCAGTGTCAATCCCTCGAGTTTAGCTGCATTCCAAATTCTCGAGCATCTTAAACCCTAAGAAAGGAGCAAAGAATTAATGCTTAATGTCACCAAAATTACCGATGTCTGGGCGAAAAACAGTGCCGTCCTGAACCACATCAGCCGTCCAAAAACCCAAGCAGATTACCTCGAGTTGATTGATTTGATCGAACACATTACCGACACGGTGGATGACCTCGAGAACAACCCGTACATCGGCTTGCTCGACATTGCCATGACGTATGCGGACGAATGGGAAGAGCTTCATGTCATACTCGAGGATTCAACCACACCTTGAGATACGCTGGCATTTTTGATAGAACAACATGACCTGACGCAAAAAGACCTCGAGCGTCTGGGTATTGCCTCGCAACCTGTGATTTCCAAAATTTTAAAAGGCGAACGTGCCATTAGCAAAAGGGTAGCGCAGAAGTTGGCAGCGTATTTCAATGTGAAACCAAGTGCATTTCTGTTTTGAGAAATTGCTGCTCGAGACTCCAAAAACACGCACAACTTTGACTGCACATTTAAATGTGCAATATGCTAAAATACCTTTATGGAAACGCAAAATCTGACGCTCAGAGTCCCAAAAACCCTGCTGCAAAAAGCAAAACGAACAGCCGCCGCTCGAGGCACAACCATCACCAACTTGGTCATTGAAGGACTGACTCGAGCGACAAACACCAATCTCGAGTACGAGGCGGCTTTAAAGCGGCAACGCGCCATGATGGACGACGCAAGCCCACGACGCGGCAAAGGTGAGGTCATACCCAACCGTGAAGCAGCGCATGAGCGCTAGTCTCGAGTTTGTTGACACCAACATTTTGCTGTACGCCTTTGATACTACCGAACCCGAAAAGCATTCAAGTGCTCAAAAACTCCTCGAGCGTTTGTGGGAACAACAAAACGGTTGTTTGAGTGTGCAAGTATTGCAAGAATTTTTTGTCAACGCCACGCGCAAACTGAAAAAACCGTTAACCCGCATCGAAGCTCGAGCGGTTCTCGAGGATTACAGTTTGTGGATTGTGCATGTCCCAAGTGCGGCGGAAGTCATCATGGCAACCACACTGATGGATACAACCAGTATTTCATTTTGGGATGCGATGATGGTCACGAGTGCGCTCGAGTTGGATTGTCGTGTTGTTTGGAGTGAAAATTTGAATGCGGGGCAAAAAATAAATGGATTGGAAATCCGCAATCCGTTTGCATCAGGTGTTTAACTCGAGCATCAAAGGTTTTTAATTTGGCAACACTCGCAAATTCTCGAGCCAATCACAAAAACACCACGCTCGAGACTCCAAAAAACGCTCCTAGCTTTTTCGCTGTTGCCTTGCTAATCCCACGCTTGCCAGCAAGAATTTGTGACAGTGTGCTTTGCGCGATCCCGCCCGAAGGTGCGTTTTGGGATCAAGAAGCGACCACACCTGCTTTCTCGAGGTTGTTGGTTCGCTTATGCTGGGTTTGATGGACGCAATGCTCGCTCGAGAAATGCTCTTTATGTTGTGGGTGGGTAATCCCAGACTCCGCCCAAGGGTGCTTGTTTATCAAAATCACTGGCACGACCAAACCATGCTGTTTGACCGCCCGCTCGAGACTTTCATCGGCTGTAATCAATTCACAACCCAAAGATTCAGCCGATGGTTGTGCTGGTAAACGATCAAACAGCGTCATGCGGAGAATACTTTGCCAGTGAAATGCAATGGCAAAAACGAGCACTGGTTATTGGGCAAGTCACTGCTGGAATTGGTAATTCTGCGGCAGAACTTTTCTTGCTTACCAACGGAT
Organism: uncultured Deinococcales bacterium; assembly: GCA_964247135.1. Taxonomy (GTDB): domain Bacteria; phylum Deinococcota; class Deinococci; order Deinococcales; family JAAFIG01; genus JANXTZ01. The sequence goes on from CAXTTL010000010.1 coordinate 8,845, forward strand.
GGAGAATTGCAGGTGACCACTTCGCTCACCTTTCATGACGATGGTAGCCCCTTAACCCCTCAGTATTTCCAGATATCGAAGTGGTCAACGCTTGGGAAAAGCTGTTCACGGGTCGCGACGTTATTTTGGAAAAAGCAATTTAAATTCTTCAAAATCCGTAACATTCGCTTGGGCAATAACACATTCAAATCCTTCCCAGCGCCGTCTCGAGGTCGCTCCAAAGATCGTGCACATCCTCGAGACCCACATGAATCCGCACGGTGTTTTCTGGAATCCCAAAAAAATCGTAAGGGTTTAACGCGCCGCGATTCAGCAATCCCAACGTGATCGGAAAAACCAAACTTTCGTGCCCGCCCCAACTGACTCCGAGCTTAAAATACCGCAACGCATTGACAAACCGTTTGATGCCTTCACGGTCGGCGTTGAGTTCAAAACCCATCAAACCCGTTGTGCCGCCCAGTTTGGCTGCCAGCTCGGCTTGGGAAAAACTTTTTAAGCCAGGATAATTCACTTTGACAACTTTCTCGTGCTGCTCGAGTTTTAAAGCAATCTCGAGCGCACTTTTTTGGTGTGCCTCGAGTCGCAGGTTTAGGGTTCGCAGTCCGCGCAGCAACAGCCAACCCTCAAACGGCGAGAGTTTGCCACCCAGGACGTTGTACTCGAGTCGGTTGATTTTTTCGATGTCTGCGTGTTTGCCAATGATGATCCCCGCCACCGTGTCGCTGTGACCACCCAAATACTTTGAGGCGCTGTGCACCACCATGTCGATGCCGTGTTCAATCGGGCGCTGAAAGATGGGCGTCGCCCAAGAATTATCGATGATCGTGTACACGCCCCGCGCTCGAGCCATGTCGGCAATGGCGCTTAAATCTTGCAAACGAAAGACCATGCTGGTCGGATTCTCGAGGTAGAGCAGGGTCGCGCCAGGCAGTGCGGCTTGAATGGCGTTTAAATCCCGTCCATCGACAAATTCCACGGTGATGCCGTAACGCGGGGCGAGTTGGGTCAAGAACTTGAACGCATCGGGATAAACGCACTCGACGCACAATACCCGAGAACCCGCCCGACAACGCGCCAGAATCGCGGTGCTGATGGCTGCCATCCCGCTCGAGAAGGCACGGGCGGCTTCACCACCCTCGAGCTGCGCGACTTTTTGCTCAAAGACTTGCACGCTCGGGTTGTTGCCCCTCGAGTACATTGGGTGCCCGTCCAGACCGAGGCTCTGAAACGAATCTTCCATCTGCTCGAAGGATTCAAATGTGAACAACGAGGTTTGATAGATTGGCGGCACCACCGCGCCGAATGGGTACGTTTCATCGTGGGTCAGGATGCTGGCAACTCGAGTTGATTTGGACACGCGCACTCCTATTAGGCATTTGAGCTTCTTGTCGTTTAGGCTAGCATTTTCGAGCATCAGGAACTTTTTCGCTCGAGTCATCGTATGGTTAGAGCCTGGTACGCACTCGATCTAACTTTCTACGAGAATTACGCTTAAAGACTAAAGCATCGTTATGCACGACTTTTTTAACTCTCGCTCGTTGGGTATATTTGGAGTTTGACAGGTCATCTCATACCCCGAAACCAGATTTACGAAAATAGGCGAAGTATGAAACAACAACCAAACGAGTCGAACGTATATCAAAATAGCTGTGTAGAACGGGAAATTTTAGATATTAAGATTCGAGTATTTCGGAGAAACCAGAAAACTACACTTCGATTTAGAAGAGCTTCAAACCAGCCTCTAACCATGATTGTGACCACCGCAAATGACCTGTCACTTGTTTTCTAAGAAATAAGTAGCTATAACTATCTTAAGGTATATGTTAGCAATTAGTATGATAAGAATTAGTGTTAGTTTATTTTAAGAAATTAACAAGATGGGATTTATCCGATACTAAATTTAGTACCGAATAAACCTTATTTTAACTTTAGTACCAAATAAGTCTTATTTAACTGTGTAAAATTCAGATAATTTTATAGATAAGTCATACTATAGTTGAAATTTCTTTTTTATCAAGATAACGTCCATTGGATGAAATTTCGTAATTACCAGTCCTTAAATCGTTTAAAAATTCCTCCATAAGCATTGTAAAGTTATCAGATATAAAAAATAGGTCATGATAATCATCATTTACAAAAATAATTTGCCCATGAATTCCATTTTCTGTTGGATCAAGATCTAGAAAATGAAGAAACATGTTAGATTCTGCCAATATTGGAATCCACCTAGGATTCCAAATTTCTTTCTTTATTTTTTCACTTGATGCGCTATCAGAATTTATTGCCATATCTTTTTTTAAATATCTTTCTTGATAACGAATTATATTTTCATTATGAAAATCAATAACTTCACTTAAAGACAAAAAATCGTTACCATCAAACAACCAATTTGTAGATCCATTGTGTAATAAATACGACTTTTTTACCTCATCTGTAAACTGAATATTTAATTCTCTTTCAACTTGCTCAATCTCCAACAGTGTTGCTGGTGGATTTAGATAAGTTAGAAATTGAGGAAAATTTTCCCCGAGCCATTCTTCAATTTCTTGCCAAACTTCTTGAATTTTATCGCGCTTCTTTATTGACATTTTCACTCCCAAATAAATTGATACAGGTTTAAAACATTAAAACCATAATACCATAATTTATTGCTGACCAACATATTGGCGCTCAAAACTCAACCTCGGATCAGGAACATCAAAAGACCACCGAAGAACAGACCAACCATGCCAGTCACCCGTCAACTTGGTGTGGTGCGCGGCATCACCGTGCGCTCGAGAAGCGTGCTGGGAAACATCGGCGCGGGTTTCCAAGCCATGTTTGGCGGAAACATCACATTGTTTACCTCGCTTGCCGAAAAAGCCCGCGAAGAGGCGTATGAATTGATGGTTGACCACGCCAAGGTTCGCGGCGCGAACGCGATCATTGCCATGCGTTACGACGCGAACGAGATCATGGAGGGCATTACCGAAGTGCTGGCGTATGGCACGGCGGTGGTGATCGAACCCCTCGGCGTCTCATAGTTTGAGATGTTATGAAATCTCGAGGATGCGCACTGTCACATCCTCGAGATTTTTTAGGTGGTGTTTAAATTTCGCAGTCGAGTTTGACGCGAATGCTGGGGTCGGGAACGCTGTAGGCAATCTTGTAATTGTCTTGCAGGTACTTTGCGGTAAAAGCATCGGGTCTGATGAACAGCAATAACTTCTTTGGTTCGCCCTGAATTTGTTTGATGTTCTCGAACGTCACCTCGGACACCACGCCAGCCCCAGGTGGAATCGGGGGGTCGGTCAGGTCGTTGACGTTGTAGGGGTCCAGGGTGTTGCCGTCATTAAATGCCAGTTTAAAACTTTCATAGCCTGTGCCGCCCAAGGCAATTCCGTTGGCTTTGGTGGCGTTGCGGAGTTCCATCTTCAGCTTCCAACCCACGCGGTCATTGTCCTGGTAGGGCGCAATCGAAATCACCCGAAAACGCCAGATGCCGTTGAAAAACCAGGTGTTTCGGCAACCCTCGAGCGCGGTCACCTCGGTTGCGCCGCCAGCACTGGTGGCGTTGGGCAAGGTCAGGCTTAACGTACCGCCTTTTAAACTCGAGCGAACCCCAGAGGCTTGCAAGGCTTTTAACGGCACATAGGTTTCGCCTTTGACCACAATCGCGTTGCTCGAGAAGGCTTTGTTGTTGATGACCAATTTGTACCCAGTCTGCGCGGCTTGTGCCAGGACGACAGAACCCAAAACGATTGCCAGAACCATCAGTTTGTGTTTCATGTGTTTGCCTTTCTTGGAAATATTTAGGCGCATTGTAGCGGCTCGGGTTCTAAAAATGGTACTCGAGCGAAAAGGTGATCGAAAAAAGCGTGAACAATCGTGCAAACGCTTTGGAAAAAACCGTTACCAGATACACGGGGTCTGAGATTGGTGTGTCTGACCAGAGCGATGGCAAGTACATGGGTCGGAACTCGAGCGCCAAGACGGTGTTGGGTGCGACAGTCGAGGCAATTGCGATCAAGCCGCGAATCACAAGGTCCTGAAAATCTTTGAAGACCACAATGCCAACTCCGAATCGAACCGCAATGTTTGAAGTACGATCAATGCTTGCATAAACGTCCGCACCCCACAGACCAAGGTAGGTCAAGTATGCTCGCACGCCAAAATCTTGTGCCTCATAACCAACCCGCACCTCGAGCACCGAGGGGCTGTCTAAACTTGCACCGACACTAAAACCTTGCGCCCATGCACCTTGAGCGAACATAAACACGAGCATGATGAGCCATGGCAGACCGAAACGCTTCACGTGTGCCTCCTCGAGATTGCGGGTTTTAAACTTTTCGCTCGAGTTGTTGCACCTCGAGCGGTGTTGTTCAGGGTATTGGTGGATCGACTTGCACGGTAAATTCAAAGGGAAAACTGGTACGACCTGTCGAATCTTGAGCCTTTACCTGAACTTTTGCGCTTCCAGTCAATGGGATGCCATCTTGACCAGGTGTCATGATCCAGGTCAATGAAAATGGAGCCTTGTTCACTTCCCCGATTTTAAGATCACCATTGAAAAACGTGACACTCTGGACGTTGGTATACGGCGATGGCGGTCTACAACCTGTTGAATAACTAGAGGGTACGGTCATTTCTACGGCAGTGGGTTGATGAATAACAAAGGAATTCCTTGTGTCAATTGGGATTTTCTGACTGTACACGCTGACCCCGAAATATTGCTCGCCATTGCACTCGCAAGAAGTCACCCCAAACAGAATGCCAAGCACTGGCAAGATGAAAAACTTTCGCATGGTTTTACCTCCTCGAGATGGCTCGAGTAAAACTTGGGTTTATGGCGTGTATGCAATGGTGGCGCTCACTTGCACGTCAAAGATCAAGCCGTCTTTTTGGGTAAACGTACCGCTTCCCATAATGTTGACGTTGCCGCCCGAAATGGTGGTGCGAACTGAAGTTCAATCACCCGATTGCCCTGACTGCCAGAGAACTGGAGCAGCAAGGTGGTTCGGCTTGTCAGTGTTGCCGCCGAGAACGGCTCGAGTGTGATGGCGGTCGTGCCGCTGGCGTTGCTGAACGTGGCGTTGATCTGACCTGTAGTGCCACCTGGGCAGGAGGTCAAACTGAGCGCGAGTAGCAAACTCGAGATGACGAACACGATTTTTGCTTTCATGATTCTTTCTCCTTTGCAACCTCGGGTTGCGTTTCAAGCTCGAGCTTGACGGGTTGAAATTGTGTTCTCAGGTATTCCATGACCGCCATCAGGTCTGGAAAGTGTTGGGTTTGGTTGTTCGGTTCGCTTTTTAAGGTGGCGTGAATGTCACCTCTGACATCACGCCAGACTTTCAGCACGTAGACGCGTCGCTCGAGCACCCTTGCACCTCTGGGATAGAGTTTGCACCTTGGGGCGTCGCACTGCCGTCACAAAAAATTGTTTGTCTCAGACGGCTAAATCACAGCATTGTGAGCAAATCTGACCAGCGTCCAGCCACCGCAGCGCGAATCTCGCGGTTGAACCTGAACGCCTCGAGGTACTGTGTTCGGTGTGCTTCGGGCAGTGCGGCGGCAGAACGCTCGAGAATCGCATTTGCCCGTTCCGGTGAAACTCGAGCCTCTGGTTCATGCCCCAGCAAACGTTGAAGTTGGGCGTTGATCCACGGCACGGGTTCGGTCGGCAACTCGAGCCGCGCCTCCTCGGGCAGTGCCGCCAGCGCCCGATTGGACAACCCGAGCGCCTCCTCGAGCCGTCCCTGCCGCGCCACGACGAACGCCAGCACGGTCTGCCCCAACACCCAATCGGGGTCGCTGTATTGACGGGTGATCTCGAGTTCATTGCGGGCGTGTCGTTCGGCGGCGGCAAAATCTTGGGTCAGGCTGCACGCCAGCGCCAAACCGTGCAGGATCGAGGATTGAAACTGGAACGCTTCCGCCCCTGGGGTCAGCGCTGCGCCGCATTGCTCGAAATAGGCATGGGCGGCTGAGCCGTTGCCCGCGTAAGCCTGAGCCAAACCCGAGATCAAATCGGTGCTCGGTCTGTCGAGCGCCAAATCGTGACGTGCGGCGTAACGCTCGAGTTCTGGCACGAGTTCCATCGCCGCCTCAAACGCGCCGATACGGGTATAGACCAGTCGAAGGTTGCCGCTCGCGCTAAAATAACAGGCTGGCAGTTGGTAGCGCTCCGCCTCGGAACGAACGTGCCGAAAGGCTTCTATGGCTTCGGCAAATTGTTGGAGGCGCAACAGCGCCAGGGCGCGGTTGTTGGCAAAATTGAGCGCATCGGTGGTCGCGCCCAACTCGAGCGCCAGCCTTTCACCCTGAACGGTCTGCGCAAACGCATCCTCGAGTTTTCCCAGGTGATAGGCGTAGCGTACCCGAGCACGCAAGTAACGCAGCCGACGGGCGAGGTTGTCGGCAATCAAGGCGTCGGCTCGGGTGAACCAGGCGTCCGCCCGTTTTGCATCCCAGTGCTCGAAGCCGAGTTCTGCCAGCAGGATTGCCGCCTGAAACGCCTCTTCGGGGCTGTCGGGTTGATTAAAAACCGTTTCGGCAGTGCGCACCGCATCCTCGAGTGAACCGAGTTTCTCGAGGGTGTACACCAGCCGCAACTTGGCTTTTTGCGCCTCGCAGGCACGGTAATGCTGCGCGGCTTCCTGATATTGCGCCAGCGATTCCGCCAAGCGCCCCTGACGAAATCGCAGTTCGTCGCGCAAGGCGGCGTCCTCGAAACGGAGTGCCGCCAGTCGTGTCAACTCGAGCGTCTGGGTTTCGCGCATTCCTTGGTGATACAGCGCCTCTTCGATGCCCAAGCGCAATTTCACCTCGAGCCTGATGTCTGACTCGAGTCGTGAGAGGCGATCAAAGGCTTCGCGCAAAAAAGTTTCGGCTTCTTGAAAGGCAAATTGCTCGAGCGCCTCAAACCCTGCCCGTTCCGCCCAGTACAGGGCGCGGCTGACATCCTCGGCGGCTCGGGCGTGACGCAGGCGTTCAGCCGCCTGACCGCGCTCAAACGGGACTGCCTCGAGCGCCTCGAGCACCCGCGCGTGCAGCAACACCCGCGTCGCCCCAGGAATGCCCTCGAGCACCGCCTCGAGCATCAAATCGTGACCGAAACGCCCAGCCCCCATGATCTGGTCGCGCTCGAGTTGTTCGTTGGCTTCGATCAACGCCAGCGCGTCGGTGTTCAACACCCGAGCCGCCAACAGCAAGGTGAACGATGACCCCGCCACCGCCGCGACCCGCGCCAAATCTCGGGCGGCTTGACCCAGCCGCTCGAGCCTGGCTCGCAGCAACGCGCCGACCGCCGCCGAACGTGACAATTCCGATTCGACCCCGCCAGATTCGCCCCACTCGCGCAACCTCTCGAGCACAAACAGTGGATTGCCGCCCGTGATGCGGTGCACCTGTTCTGCCTGCAAACTAGCGGCTGGGTCTTGCGCTAGCAACTGCCGCACCGCGTCCAACTCGAGCGGTTCGAGTTGAATCAAAACCGCCAGCTTCGAGCGCACCAGTTCATCGAACCTACTTTGAACCTCAGGCTGCAATTCGCCGCGCCGAAACGTCCATATGGAGCGAATGCCAGCCTGAACCTGAGCCGCTCGAGTTGCCAGGTACACGCCCAATTCAAAACTGGCGGCATCAAAAAACTGGGCGTTGTCCAGCATCAGACCGACTGATCCTTGAATGCTTTTCAGCAAGACCTGCGTCACCGCCTCAAACAATCGCAGCTTGCCCTCGAGCGGAATATGTTCCGTGCTTGAGTTTTCTGTCGGTGAATACTCCGGCATCAAGCGCCCCAACTCGGCGCGAACCCAGGGCGGCAGCGTTTCCAAAGGCACTCGAGGCAGCGCATTTCGCAGGTGTTGGATGAACATGGCATAGGGCGCGGCGGCAGCATTTGGACGGCATTCGATCAAACCAAAATGTCCTTTAAAAGCCGCAAACTCGAGCGCCAAACGCGTCTTGCCGACGCCAGGCTCGCCCACAATAAACACGAATTTGTTGGCATTCCACGCCGCCTCGAGTTGCGCCCATTCACGTCTGCGCCCGACCAACGGATTCGAGCTTGCTTCCACACTCGAGCTTGGCGGCTTGGCGGCGTTCACCGTCCGAGCCAGTCGCAACTCGGCAGCCAACGCCAGCGTTTCTGGGGCGGGTTCAATCCCCAAATTCTCGCGCAAGGTTGTACCAAAGCGCTCAAAACGCTCGAGCGCCATTGAGGACTCACCCGCCTGCGCCAAAGCCCGCATCGCACCGCGCACGGCTTCCTCGCGCCAGGGGTCAAGCTCGAGCAAACTTTCAAAAGCCTCACACGCCCTTGCCCAATCCTGCAAGCCCAGCAAACTCGAGGCGTGAGCCGCCAGCGTTTGGGCGTAACGTTCCTGCCAGCGCTCTCGAGCCAGCAGCAACCACTCCTCGAAATTGGGCGCGTCGGAGACCATAAAACCCTCGAGCAACACACCGCGCCTGAGCGCAATGGCTTGCGCCCATTCGCCGTGCGCCAGCAGGCGCTCGAATCGCCCGAGGTCAGTCTCCAGCCCAGCCGCCAAACGCAAACGCCCCGCCGATTCCTCGAGCACCCCAGCGAAGGCGGTGTCGCGCAGACGGTACAACTCGCTGCGCAAATTCGCTCGGGCGCGATCATCGCTGGCTTCCCAGAGCAACGCCGCCAGTTCCGCCCGCGAAGCCGTCCCCTCGAGTGCCAAATATGCCGTCAACGCCAGCAATTTACGGGTTGGCAATGGCACACTTTTACCCGCCAGGCGCAACTCGGGACTCCCGAACAACCAAAGTTCTGGGACAGCCAATCGTCGTCCACGGCTTGGGCGAGGCACACTTTAGCCTACAACATCAATCTCGAGCCTGGTTTTGAGTTCGAGAAATCCACATTCGACAGCGACACATTGCGTGGCTCGAACTTTGGCGATGGAACCGGTGGTGATGCCCACTTCCCAGCCCACTCAGCCCTATGTAGGCTCGAGCGCAACATTTTTCGTCTGGAGCGCAACAAAAACCCTGATTGCGCGATGGTTGGCACTTAAACCCAGGGTCTCGCTGCTCGACGAACCCACCCGAGGCGTGGACATCGAAGCCCAATTCGAGATTTGTCGTATTCTTGCCGAAACGGGCATCGGCATTGTGCTGATCTCATCTGAACTTGCCGAACTCGAGCACCTGTATGATCGTGATGTGAAAGGGTGAAATCGCGGGCGAACTTGACCCCAGCAAAGGCGAAGCCATCACCCAAGTACAAATCATGTCGCTGGCGACGGGCGTGCGTTCAACCACCGATTTGGCTTGAGGCTCGAGCTTTACTTTTTTTGCGCGACCAGAAAGTAAACGCCGTCGGGACGTTTCACCACGAACAGCAACAAGGTTTTGCCGTTGTCGTCATTCTTGAATTCGCTTCGGATGCGGGTTTCAGTACCAACCACAACACTCGAGTTTGAAACCTCAAAATAATTCGAGATGGCAAAACTGGTTTTGAGTTGGTTGACGTAATCCTCAGCCAATTGTTTGGCAAGCCCTTTGGCAACATACAATTGAAAATTCGTGTATTTCGCCGCGTCGGGCAGCAATGCCGCGAATTGCACGGCGTACTTTGGGTTCGAGACAAAACTCGAGCCTTGAGGAAGGTTAATGCTCGGGTCGAGGGCGCTCGAGATGGTGGCGACCACGACCATTTCGGCTGCCGTTTGCGCGTTCGCAACAGAATTGAAGAACAAAACCAGCAACAAGAAACTCGAGATTTTCAAAAGCGTTTTCATGGGTTTAGTATGCGCCCAAAACCTCAAGCTTGATGGTCATTTTGCCAGTTGCATCGCCACCATTTTGGCTTGCCCCCAATGGTACGCCACGTGCCGTATCTGCCCGACGATCATGCCCATGACCTCGCGTTCGCCCGTTGGCGTCGGGACTTTTTGCTCGAGCTGGCTTGGGCTGGCGTCACGGAGGTCTTTCACGCCGCGCTCGAATTCTGCACTCACAAACTCGAGAATCTTGGCTTTGGAATCGGTCAGGCTGACAGGACTCTCGCCAAAAACAGCCAATTGCCAGGGTTTGTCCTCCCAGCCCAAATAGGCAAACCGTTCCGTGGTTTTGACCCCCTCGAGTCTGGGTGAAATCAAAATCCGATTCCAGTCGGCGGTGTGCAGAGCGTGCCAGGCGACGCTGTGACCGCCTGCGGGCGGGTCGCTGAAAAAATGTTCTTCTGGGGTTTCGGTTAAAGCCTTCAAAAAAGATTTGGCATGATTCTCGAGTTGATTTGCGGCAAACGTTTGTGCGTCCATGCACCAAGTTTACACTCTTGCGGTAGACTGCGGCTTCAGACTTTGGAGGTTTACCATGAAGAAAACGGGCATTTTAAACCGTGAGCTTTCCGATGTGATCGCCAGCCTTGGGCATCTGGATTTGATCGTGATTTCCGACGCGGGATTGCCCGTCGCGCCGTTTGTTCGCCGCGTCGAACTGGCACTCGCGCCAGATTTACCCACCGTGACACAGATTCTCGAGATTTTACTGCAAGAGGGACTTTTTGAGAAGATCAGTTTCGCCGAAGAGCAACTGACCGCCAGTCCCAAATTTCACGAGCGCTTAAAAGCTTTGGTCGGCACCATTCCGCTCGAGGCGCTACCGCATTACGACGGCTTTAAACCGCTCGCCGAACGCGCCAAAGTTCATATTCGCACGGGTGATTTCACGCCCTACGCCAACCTTGTCTTGACCGCCGGTTGGATTGGGCGCAGCATTCACGCGGGTGAGGGTGACGCGTGAGCCTCGAGCCGATTGAGATTGTGGTGGTCGGTTCGTGTAATGTGGACCTGATTACCTACACAAACCGTTTTCCCAAAGTCGGCGAAACCATCGAAGGCACAGATTTTAAGCAAGGTTTTGGCGGCAAAGGCGCGAATCAAGCCGTGGCAGCCGCCAAATTGGGTGCGAAGGTCGCCATGATTGCACGGCTTGGCATGGACGGTTTTGGCACGCAAACGCTGGCGAATTTCAAAACCCAGAATGTGGATGCCAGCTTTGTCCAGCAACTCGAGGGCGTACCGAGCGGGGTCGCACCGATTTTTGTCAATGCCGACGGGCAAAACTTTATCGTGATCGTCTCGGGCGCAAATGCCAAACTGTTGCCTGATGATCTCGAACCCGCCAAAGAACGCTTAAGCCATGCCAAATTTGTGATTTGCCAACTCGAGATCAAACAAGAGACCGTGCTCGAAGCCTTCAGTATCGCTCGAGCCGCAGGGGTCAAAACCATTCTGAACCCTGCGCCCGCCACCGCATTGCTGCCAGGTTTGCTCGAGCTGACCGATTTGATTTTGCCCAACGAAACCGAACTGGAGCTTTTAACTGGGAAACCTGTGAGCACTGTGCTTGAAGCCAGGGATGCGGCAAAAGATTTGATTGTGGCTGGCGCAAAGGAGGTCATCGTGACGCTGGGCGAACGTGGTGCGCTGCACGTCACCGAACGGGGCGCGGTGCATCATCAACCTCGAGTCGTTGAAGCTTTTGATTCGACGGGCGCGGGAGATGCCTTTATTGGGGCGTTGGTCAGCGCGTTGTCGCGCGGTTTGGCGATAGAATACGCGATTGAATTTGCCAACGCCGCCGCCGCCGTCAGTGTGACCCGAGCTGGAACGCAAAGCTCTTTTGCAAACCTCGAGGAACTGAAACTCGCGCCGCCCCCAAGCGGAACACCGGTCAAAATGGGGTAAGCCTGGCACTATTTTTTGACTTTTGCAGCCTGGACATCAGGCGAGCGATTGTTGAGACCAGCCATGATGGTTTTGACTTGCTCGAGTGATTTGTAAATTAAGTCCGTCCAACTGTTTTGGTTCTTTGGGTTGATATAACGCTCAAACACAGCTTTAAAAATGACGATGCCGGTTTCGGCGCTGAGGTTGGCGGTGATTTCGTCGATCCCGCGTTGCTGTAGCGCCTGGGCAATGCCACGGGCAAGGGCGTTGAATTTGGTCAGTTCTCGGGCTTGCAACTCTGGGTTTTGCTGAATCACCGCTTGGCGTTGCCGCGACCAGTCCAGGCGATCCGCAAAGATGGGTTCAAGTGCCTCGAGTCCAGCCGCGACCGCATCGATTGGCGTGGCTGATTTGGCTGCTTGGGTGATGGCGTTGACGACCAGTGCCTGCAATTGGTTTGAACTGCCAAACAGCACTTCGCGCTTGTCGCTGAAGTGCCGAAAAAAGGTGCGTTCGGTCAGTCCGACGTGTGCGGCGATTTCGGCGACGGTGGTTTGCTCGAAGCCGCGCTCGAGATAAAGTGTCAGCGCCGCCTGGGCGAGACGTTGTTGAGCATCAGATTGCCACCGAGCCATGCTGTCATTCTACATGATGACAGTAATTGACATCAGGATGGAATCGTGTATACTCGTGATGTCAGTGACTGACATCGATGTTATTCAACCAGTTAAGACCCCCAATTCACGGAGGAAAGATTATGCGCGTATTTGTGACAGGAGCATCTGGTTTTATTGGTTCAGCGGTCGTCCCCGAACTTATCAACGCGGGTCATCAAGTCATCGGACTGGCACGCTCCGAAGCCTCAGCCACTAAACTCGCCGCCGCAGGAGCGAGCGTTTTGCGTGGCGACCTGGGCGACCCCGACAGCCTACGCGCAGGCACAGCCAAGGCAGACGCGGTCATTCACCTCGCCTACATTCACGATTTCTCGCAAATGGAAGCCGCCGCTCAAGCTGACAGACAAGCCGTCGATATCATGGGCGCGGAGCTTGAAGGATCAAATCGTCCACTGGTGATCGCCTCTGGCGTCGCGGGACTGCAATCCAGTAAGATTATCACCGAACAAGACATGCCCAACGGCGCTGCGCACCCACGCGTGGCGACGGCGCAAGCCGCCCTCGACTTCGCGGCTCGAGGCGTGCGCTCGAGCGTATTGCGTCTCGCGCCCAGCGTCCACGGCGAGGGCGACCCTGGTTTTATCAGCGCACTGATCAACATCGCCCGTCAAAAAGGCGTGTCCGCTTACATCCAAGACGGTCAAAACCGTTGGCCAGCCGTGCATCGCCTCGACGCCGCTCGGCTGTTCCGTCTGGCGATTGAAAAAGCCCCCGCCGGTTCAATTTTGCATGGAATTGACGACGAAGGTATCGCCACTCGAGAGATCGCCGAAGTCATTGGGCAAGAACTGAACTTGCCGGTGACCTCCATTTCCAACCAAGCTGCCGCCGAGCACTTCGGCTGGATGGCAATGTTCTTTCGCCTCGATGCGCCGACCTCGAGCGCCCAAACCCGTGAGTTGTTGGGATGGCAACCCACGCAACCAGGACTGATTGAGGACCTCAAATTGGGTCATTACTTCAAATAGTCCTAAAAGCAACTGAAGTTTGCATCGTCAGCCAGTGGAATTCGAACTGAGCTTTAATCACTCCTCAACAAGTCTTGTTCGTGTAATAGTACCGCGTCCAGCTTATTGTGGTGGGTATCTTGGACTTTAAATTATCTGCCAGAAGGGAATCTCACCCACCAAATTAAGGCAGACAGGCTAGTGGGGTGCGCCCCGCGCACCAACGCTTTAAAGACGGTGCGCATGGCGCACCCTACAAAATTCTATTCGAGATTCGGGTTGTTGAAAATTCTCAAGCTCAAATCATTTGCCGATGCGTCCAAGGTGCGTGTCTTGGAAGCTCGAGTTTTTCAGCCCGTAACCAAACGTGCGGTCAAATTCAATGTGTGCCAGCCAGATCAGACCGATGAATGTGGCTGTTGGTAGGCTGGCGATCAAGCCAAACGCCCCAAGCCCGATAGGGAAAGCTTGAAAGTGTGCCAGGTTGTAACTGATTGCGCCGACTTTGGGGTTGATGAGGTATCCGAGCATGGCAAAATCTGGCGTGAAGAACAGCACGGCTGCCAACCACCAAGGGCAACCGAGATGGATTAAGGCTGCGATACAAACGCCCAGCACGGCGGCACCCTCGAGACGCAGATAGAAGCTTGGGTTGAGATTGAGGTTTTGGGTTGCTGGGTTCTGGTTCATAAATTTCACCCTTCCTTTCAAGACAAACACTGTACGTCTTGAATGCGAACAATGTACGCCTTGCATTTTAATTTGTCAAGACTTACACTGTTCATATGCCTTACCCAGCCAAAACCGATCCCGAAAGCATCCTGAGCGCCGCCCTCGAAATGCTCGAGCGAGACGGACCAGAGGCACTCTCGATGCGCAACCTGGCGACCGCCCTGGCAATGAAAGCCCCCAGTTTGTACCGCCATTACCCAGACAAGGCGGCGCTCGAGACTGGCCTCAAGATGCGCGGCGCAGCATTGCTGCAAGCCGTGCTCGAGAAAGCCAGCAGCTACCCTGAACCCCGTCAAGCCATGCGAAAAGCCGCCAATGCCTGCCTCAAATTCGCTCGTGTACATCCGTACCTTTACGACCTGATGCACGCCCCAGGCGGCACGCCGAGCACGGGGGCAGCCAAAGAACTCTGGAATACCATCCTCGAGATTGTTGGCAACGTCACCGGCAAATCCGACGACACCGCCTCGAGCGTGGCATTCTGGGCGTTTTTGCACGGCTTTTGCAGCCTCGAGCGCAGCGGGCAATTCGGGGCGAGTGGACCCAAAGCGGGTTTTGAAATTGGACTCGAGGCGTTGATTGTCGGATTCTCGAGCAACATGAAGTAATTCAATTCACACGTCGTTTTGAGCTTTCAAACCAACAAAGCTTCAAGCTGAGGTACAATAAACATCAATGGCGCTCGAATCAAGCATCAAAGACAATTTGCAAAACATGGTCTTCGAGGCTTGGGCACAACGAGACGGGGACAGGGAACATGCCAAAGCGCTCGCCGAGTCGGTGCGGCAAGCCGCCGATGGTGACGCGCTGCTCGAGGTTTGCGCCAATGTGGTCACGGCATACACCATGATGCGTGGCGGTCTGATGGTTGAAGCCTTAAACCTCGTGCTGCCCGCTATTGCTTGGTTTGAAGACAAAAACGAGCAACACTGGCTGGCACGTGCTTTCAACGTTCACAATTGCGTGGTTGCTGAAGTCGGTGACTTTGAACGTTGCATTGTCGGGCTTGGCAAACAACTCGAGATCAGTCAACGGGTTGGTGATGCTGAAATGCAAGTCAGCGCACTTAACGATTTTGGTGTGGTTTTACTGGAACGCGACCCAGTACGTGCCGAACAATACTTGATTGATGCCCTCAAAATCACACGTCGCCCAGGTTTAGCGCTTGCCGAAGGGTACGCCCTTTTAAGCCTCACTGAGTTTTCAATCACCCACAAACGCCTCGTAGATGCACAGATGTTCCTTGAGCAAGCCTTTGAGGTTGCTCAAGCCAACGCGTTAACCCACGTTGAAACCTATGCCCTAATGTACCAAGGCGTTCTGGCACTGAACGCCAATGCGCTCGAGGTGGCAGAAAACTTGTTCCAAGAAGCCTTAAACCGAACCAAAGCCAACTTGGAGCGCCCGCTTGCCGAAATTATGCCATTTATCGTCGAACTCTACCGTCGTTCAAACAGGTTGGAGGTTGCGCAAACCTTGCTCGAGGATCATGTCAAGCTAATGGCAGAGGCGGGCTTGTTGCCATTTGAAATTCAAGCCCACGAATTGTTGACCGATGTTCTAGAGGAACGTGGTGATCTGGCTGGCGCACTTCATCACAGCCGCAAGCATTTGCAATTGACACGTCAAATTCACAGCGCCCAAAATGATGACAAAGTCCGTGTACTTGAAGTCTTGCACCGCACCCAATTCGCGCAACGCCGTGCCGAAGATGAGAAGCGCAAAAATACCGAACTCGCCGCCACGCTGAATCAACTCGAGGTCTTAAACCAAACCGTGCTCGAGGTCAGCTTGACCGATGAACTCACGGGTTTGCGCAACCGCCGGTATTTGATGAATCTTGACCTGAACGCTTGGTCTGATCAAAACGTGGCGCTGGCAATCCTTGATCTGGATTATTTCAAATCCATCAATGACCAATTCGGTCATGACGGCGGCGACGTGGTGCTCAAAGAATTTGCGCGATTGATCCAAGCGCAAACCCGCAACCGAGACATTGTGGTGCGTTTTGGTGGTGAAGAATTCGTGATCCTGTTTTGCGATTCCTCGCTCGAGACGGCTCGTGCGGTGCTGGAACGGTTGTCGGCACGACTCAAAGAATCTGCTTTTGCGCCGTTGACGCTCGAGAAACCCCTAAGCTTTACGGCTGGAATCGTGACCTGCCAGGGCGGCAATATCTTGGAGGCACTCAAACAAGCCGATCAACTCTTGTACCAAGGCAAAAACGCTGGTCGCAACCGCATCCAACTCGAGTCTTAAAACGCGTAAACTAAAGTCATGATCGTTCTGGTCGGCAACCATTTTTTACTCGACGAAACCGCCCGAGAAACCCTCAAAAAACGCGGTTTTCAACCCCGCGACGTGCCCTGGCTCGAGGGTGAGGATGTGACAGAGGCGGGAATCACTGGGCATTTGCAGGGCGGTCTGTTCGGACCTGCGGCGCTGGTCGTGAACGTACTGGGCGTCAAAGAATACAAACCGATTGTCGAACTGATTTCCAGTGCGTCAGATGCCGTGGCAATCGTGCTCGACCCCGAAAATTGGACGAGTTTTGAGACCAGCAGCGAACAAACCCGCAAGAAAAAAGCCCAAGAAGCCAGGGCAAAACATTACGAGAAACTCGGTGCGGAATTGCAGGTGCTCGCCACGCCCCTAAAAGGCGCGTTGATCGCCTGGATTGTGACCAGGGCAAAGAAAATGAAACTCGAGCTTGCCAGTGATGCCGCCAAAACGCTGTCCGAAATTTTCCCCGACGATCCGCCCGCGATTGCCAGTGAACTCGAGAAACTGAGTCTGCTCGACGGTAAAATTGATGCCGAAACCGTGCGTCGCGTGGTCAACCACTTGCCGCCGACCACCATCTTCGCGGTTCAGGACGCCATCGCCGCCAAAAAACCCCTTGAGGCAAGCGAACACCTCGAGCGATTGTTGAACGCGGGCGAAGACCCTTTCAAACTGCTCGGCGGGATTCAAGCGCAGTACAACCTGCTGGCGAGGGCGTTTGCGCTGCGCGAACGCGACCCGATGATGAACAAAGACGAGGCGGGCAAAGCCCTCAGCGTTCACCCATTCCGCGCCGAAAAAGCCTTGTTCGCCGCCAAAAAATTAACCGAGCGCAAACTCAAAACCGACCTCGAGTATTTGCTTTCAGCCGATGTCGGCATGAAAAGTGGACTTGATCCCCGCGTGACGCTCGAGCGACTGATTCTTGAGTTGAGTATTTAAATCACTTGGCTGTAATTGCCAACCACAGCCCTGAGCTTCCAAATCGTTTCAATATTTTTAGCCAATCAAACGTCGGCGCACCATCGCGCTGATAAAATCCAAAACGTTGACCATGACAATCACCACCAACACGCAAACGCCCAATTGTTCGTACTTGCCGCTGCGCATGGTTTCTTGAATCAAAAAACCAATGCCGCCCGCGCCAACAAACCCGAGGATGGCAGAGACGCGAAAGTTGATCTCGAAACGGTAGACGGTGTAGGAAACCAACAGGGGCAAAATTTGCGGCAACACCGCCCAACGCACGACGCTCGTGCCTGGAGCGCCGCCCGCCTCGAGCGCCTCTATGGGTCCTTTGTCGGCGTTCTCGATGGCTTCGGAGTACAGCTTGCCCAAATCGGCGGAGGAGTGAATCGCCATCGCCAGCACGCCCGCGAACGGTCCCAAACCGACGGCGGAAACGAACACGAGCGCCAAAATTACAGTATCCACGCCGCGATTGATGTTAAAGCCAACCCTGGTCAGCACGTACAAAATGCGTCCGACCAAACTTTTGAAAGTCAGGTTGCGAGCCGCCAACAACGACAATGGCAGGGCGATCAATGCCGCCAGCGAAGTCCCAACAAAAGCCGTGGCAACCGTGATGGTTGTGGCTTTCAGCACATCGCCCAGAATCCCTTGAAAATCTGGGTTGATGGCGCGACCCACGATCAGTGACATGAACGGAAATTTCTCGAACAAGACGGACAAATCAAATTCCACGGCGTGAAAGCCAAAGCCGAGCATGGCAATTAAACCCGCCAGAATCAGACCGCTTTGCAAATCGCCAGCCTCGAGCGCCTCGTCACCGCGCAGCAGCAAACCAGCCCCGCCAAACAGCGCCAGAATCGAGAACAGCAACCACGTGCCAAAACCGTATCGCACCTGATCTGGGAAGACGCGGCGCACACCAGCTTCGCTCGAGTCACGACCCAAGCCTGTTTCGGCGAGGTCGCGTTCGATCACGTAACCTGAGGGCAATTCTGTGGCGCTCGAGATGTTGACCCAGGGTTTGCTGTCACCCACCCGCGCCTGTTGTTCGCGCAACAAATTAAATTTGCGTCTCGCGTCAAGCCAATCGCTTTGGGCGCGGCTAAACTCGAGTTTGGTCGTGTCGCTCGAGATTGCCAGTCCTTGCTTGGCGTTCTCGAGTCTGGTTTCGGCGGTTTTGAGGCTGTTTTGCGCCGTTGTCCAGTCGCTCAAGATTCGGGCGCGTTCTTCGTTGACACGATCCAAGTCTTCGTTGAACTCTTGGGCGAGCCTCGAGTCGTTGTTTGTGTTGAACGAGCTTGTGACTTTGTAATAACCGCGCAGAGAATCGAAGGTGGTCGGCGCGGCACTGCTGAACAGGTACACGCCAAAAGCCACCGCCAGCACAGCCCCAACGCCCAATGTGACCAAACGTTGCCGCCCCGCTGGATACATCAGCGCGAGCACACCAGCAATCGCCATCACGATCAGCGGCAACGCAACCTCGAGCACGCCAGGCAAGCCAGAAATTTGAATCAGAAATTGTGGTTGGGTCGTCCAGAACCACGCCATGCCCAGCGCCACCGCGCCGAGCAGCACGCCCAAACCCGCCATGACTCGAGTGTTCAGCTTGACGCGCCAAATCAGGAACAGTGCCAGCCCAGCCAGCACGGGCGCAATCCACAACCACGACGCAACCCCCGCCAATCCGAGCGGCGTGGGCGTGACCGTGTACCTCGAGAGTGTGCCGTAGACCGCCGAGAAGGGCTGGAGCGCAAACGAGAGCACAAGACCCGCCGCACCCGCCACCACGAGCCTTCTTGCCGACCCTCGAGCGAGCAGGGTGGCAAGACTTAAAAGAATCCCAATCACCAAGTAGGTGGCGGTCATAAATCCGCCACGCTTCCGGCGTAAACGCGTTCTTCCTCGAGGTGCGTGAGTTGATCGGGTGTGCCGTCAAACACGAGTTGTCCTTTGTTAAACCCGAGAATGCGCCCCGCGAAATCTTTTGCCAGGCGCAACTCGTGAATGTTGACGATCACGGTCATGCCGTCGTCGCAAAAGGATTTTAACAAGCCCATGATCACCCCAGAAAGTTTGGGGTCAATGCTGGCGGTGGGTTCGTCCGCCAGCATGAGTTTGGGTTCTTGTACCAATGCCCTGGCAATGGCGACGCGTTGTTGCTGACCGCCAGACAAACTCGAGGCTTTGGTGTACATTTTTTCCTCGAGTCCGACGCGGGTGAGCGCCTGAATGGTTTTGGCTTTGTCGGCTGGAGTGTACAAACCAAACAAACCGCGCAGTCGGTCATGATAGCCCAACCGCCCAGAAATCACGTTCTCGAAGGCGGTCAGCCGCGTGACCAAATTAAATTGTTGAAACACAAAACCAATCCGACGTCGCAATTTCCGAAGCTCGCGCCCTTGAGCAAACGCGATGTCCTCACCCTCGAGCAAAATCTGCCCAGAACTTGGATCGTTCAAACGGTTCAGGCAACGCATGAAGGTGCTTTTGCCAGCGCCGCTGAGACCGATCACGGCAATAAACTCGCCATCCTTGATGCTCAAATTGACGTTGTTCAAAGCCTTCGTGCCGTCAGGGAAAATTTTGGACAGGTTTTTGACTTCGATCATGGCGTGTCCTCAAAAGAAGCTGCGCGAGGTGAGATTCACCCCGCGCAAGACTCGAGCCGTGCCTATTTGCGGTACTTGTTGGCTTCGCGCACAATGTCGTAATCGCTGTCTTTGGCGACGGTCAGGGCGTTGATGCGGTACAAATCTTGCAGCATTTTCTTGGTGGTAGGGTTGCTCTTCATGCCGATCAACGCGCCAACCACTTTCACCACCGTGCTGCGGCAAGCGGTGTTGTAACCCGTCCGAACGGACACGGTGTCGCCAGGAATTGGCTTGGAATACTTCAGAACGCGAATTTTGGCTTGCTGTTCTTTGTCGGTGATAAATTGCGTCCAAGCCCCGCTCGTGCCTTTGGTGTTGTTGGCAAAGGTTGCACCAACGTCAACACTGCCATTCAAGACCGAAAGCACCACCGCGTCGTGACCGCCAGCAAAAACTTCCTTGCCAAAGAATTTGTTGGGGTCAAAACCGTTCAGCGCCAGCGTGGCTCGAGGGAACAAGAATCCAGCCGCCGAGTTCGGGTCAACCCAAGCCACGGTGGCGCCCTGCAAATCCCCAAGGGTTTTGAACCTCGAGTCGGTGCGTACAATAAAGGCTGACCAGTAAAACGGACCCGCCTCACGAACGCTTTTCAAAAGAACATCGGCAATGCCGGCGGCTTTGGCGTCCACGTAACCGCTCGGGTTGAGCCAGGCGAAATCGAGTTGACCGCTGCGGGTCGCTTCGATCAAGCCACGGTAATCCTGGGCGACGCTGGCACGAAATTCGACGCCACGGACTTTGCTTTCCAAATAATCCGTGATCGGTTTGGCGCTCGCCAACACTTTGGTCGCGTCTTGGGCTGGGTTAAAACCCATGCGCACCAAACGGCACGATTCCGCATTTTGTGCGATCACGCCAGCACTTTGACTCGAGATGGTTGCAATGATTGCGGCGGTGATTGCCCCTGCGATAGCGAAAACTCGTTTTTTCATACACGCCCCCTAAAAATTCTCTCGAGCAGCAGTCTCGAGCCGTTTTGTCAGCTCAGTATATTTTACTTGCGTTCAATTGTCAGCTTTTTGCGGCAAGGCTTTTAACTTGAACGTTGCTTCTGAAACCTTATCAATCTGGTTTTATAACACCGTTTGAATACCATAAACCTGGCATCCAGCCGTCATGCCATGCAAAACCCTGACATCCTCGAGTGACAAAAAACCCCTGACGAGATCGAGCACTTGAATCTCGAGCATCGGGGGTCTGCATTTGGTTCTAAATTTATTTGACAGCATAATAAAAATCTATTGTTGGATTGGCTTTTTTATATTCTAAATCTTTAGTAAAAATAAATTGCTTACTTTCAATAAGTTTTTTAGTGTAACTGTTCGGAGTTAAAAGTAATCCAATTTGCAAATTTCCTTTTTGATACGCCACATCTTCTGGAATCAAACCGCACATATATGAAAGCCACAACCGCACTGCAATTTTGCTGCCTTCTGAGTGATGAATACTAAAATTGTAAACGATGTTTCTATCAAGAGCTGTTTCGCAATTTTTTTCGTTATGATCAGAAAGTTTTTCAATCAGTTCGTCAATTGATTTGGCGGTTGTTTTTTTGTTGTTTAAAAACTTTTGTATTATTTTATCGCTCAGTAAATTACTTACGATTTCAGGTTCATTAAAAAAATCAGTAATTTTTGTATTTTTTTTGTTTTTAAAATCATATGAAATTACCCGCACATTACCTACATTTCTTAACGCACAATTCTTTCCAGGATCATCTCTAGATGTCTCGAGATACTGAATTTGGTCTCCAATGATTGAAAGGGGTTTAAATGATACATAAGAAACACAGCCAATCTGATTAGGTGCTTTTTCAAGAAGTCTATATTCATCATTTTGAGATTGAGAATATATCTTTCTCGCAGAGAAAAAATTAGATGTATTTTTTCTTAAAACTACATAGTCAAAACTACTTATTTTTATACTATAATTGTTGACAGTTATTGAGCTTTGATTTAAATCAAAGCTCAATAAAGAAAAAAATAATATGCTTAGGATACTAATTTTCATAATTACCTTACTTAATCAGATTTTTTACAATTAAAATTTAACTTTTTTAGCAAAAGAATTATAATCATCAATCCAGCCTGAGATTAGATTTCCATATTCAGTACGATTATTCCATCCGTTATAATATCCGGCGAATGTAGTATAGTCGTTTGATTTTAGTGCCTCCAATGCTTTTGGCTTTGTGGCACTAATAAAAGTAAACAGAGAATCAAGTTGTGGTCTTACCCCTGATGACAAGTCGTCATACATATCTTTTGGTGATTTATATCCTTGTTTTTCAAAGTTTTCTCCTAAAATTTGACCTAAGCCAATGGAAATAGACTTATAAGCGGCATCTTCACTTAAATTAGCCGCGAATTTCAAGACTTTATTTTCCATGTTCTGATCTCCGTGAAAAGTCACCCATTTGTCTTGTTCAGATTCACGAAAATAATGCCCTGTCCAGGTTTTACCACCCGAATTGAATTTGAAGTGCTTATCAAATATTTTTGGGTTTGACTTGCCCCAAAAATCATAGAAATGATGGTTTTCAAAACGAATGATCGGTTTTGATGGTTCAGAAAAAGCCTGACCACCAGATTCAACCATCAGAATAGCCACAATTGCACTGGAATTGACACCGAGTTGCGTTGAGAGGTCTTTAATGTATTGACCTTTTGAATTTAACAGATTTGCAATCTTTAAATCATTTCCTTTTAAGCCTTTTGTTGAAATGGGGTTCACCAAACCAAGCGTTGTATCATCACCCTCTGTAACAACAACATTCTCACCTGATGGTTTAATTCGACCTGTGTTTTCCGCAGAATTAACAGAGAAATCGAGCGTTTTATCTCCACCCGTCCACTTTCCCTCGAGTTTATCGCCCTTCTCCCCAGCAAAAGCACCGTTAAACGTCTCACCGTTTCCCTCGAGTTTCACCACTTTACTATCAGCATCAATCACGCCTGTTAATGGAATCGGTTTTCCTGCGCCTTGTTTGGTGTAATAATAACTTCCGTTTAACGTCGTGCCTTCACGCTCGAGGTGCATGTGAATGCCGTACTTGCCATCCAGTTGCCCGTTGAATTCTCGAGTCCATTTTGTGTCGCTCGAGGCTGTTGCGGGTTGGGTTATTGGTGTTTGTGGGGCTGGAGTTGGTTTGGTTGCCGCTGGTTGTTGCGGGGCTAGAACACTTGGACTTGGTTGCGTTGGTGCAGTCGGTGTCGGAACAGGGTTCGCTTGCGCAGGTTGACCGAGTGGTGCAATCAAAATCTCGCTCGCAACATGAAACTCGAGCTTGTCATTCCAACGACCCGTTGCATTCACGCCTTGCGCATCGAATTTCCCAACGAATCTCTCGCCACCGTCTTCGACCAGTTCAAAACTGTGGTTGTCGGTGTTGGTGATCTTGCCGTGCAGTTGAATGCGTTTTTCGCCTTGGTTCGTGTAAACGTAATACCCAGTCAAACCAGCGTCGGCTTGACGCTCGAGGTGCATTTGAATTGGGTAGGTTCCAATTTCGCCCATAAAATCTCGAGTCCAGGTTTGAGATTTTTCGGCTTTTTTTCGTTGAATACTTTCGCTCGAGGTTGCTTTTTTAGGCTCGAGCATCGCACGTTTACCGCGTAATTTGGTACCTGCGGCAAAATTCTTGCCCTCGAGTTGGGCGGCTGATTCCAAGTTCGAGTCTGGGTCGATGCCAGCACTTACCCTGCCTTCGCGTTGTTGAATCACATGCGCAATTTCATGTCCGATCAGTTCTTTGTCGCTGGTGCTGGCGTTTTCGCTCAAGACAATGTTTTCGCCGATGGTGGCGGCATTGGCATTTAAATCTTTGGCAATCCTATGGGCGTTTTCGTCGCTGTGAATTCGGACATTCTCGAGGTTGACGTTAAAATGTTCCTCGAGTTCTTTGCGTTGCGTACTTTCCAAGGTGTTGCCACCCGTTAAATTCTGAAAATCTGGTTTGCTCGAGACTGTCCCAATCGCGTCCCGTTGTACAGTTTCGTCCTCTGGAATGGGTTTGAAGTTGATGGCGTCTTCGATCCATTTGCGTTGATGTTCGCTGTGCAATTCCTCGAGCCTGGGTGAAAGGCTGTTGCGGATTTCCGCCATGATTTTTGGATCGCGCACCCCGTGGCAGATGGTTTCAAAGGCTTGAACATCGTCGTCGCTGACCCAGCCGTCGAGCAATCGGTTGAGGTGCTCGAGCAATTGGTTGGCGCTGTAATTGGGGATGGTTGTTTTGTTGCCGCTCGCAAAATCCCTGGCGTTGGCGTCACCGCCCCAATTGCTGGCGGCATTCTCGAGTTCAAAACTGGTTTTGCCGATGCTGTGGCGCAAAAATTCGCTGATGCGGGAGTTTTGAAAGGTATCCGAATTGAGGGTGGCTTTGGCTCGGAACGTGTCCTCGCTGATGCCTGCCACCTTGTCGAATTTCTTGCCATTCTCGAACAAGTCTTTAAAGGCAGGATTTTCTTGCACGGCGTTTGAAACTGGAAACGCGCGGTGTTTGGAGACTTTTTCGCTGGCTTCTTTGACCACCACGCCGGTGCCAGGTCCAACGATTGCCCCAGCGATCAAACCAATGCCGTAATGTCTCATGCTGGCGCCGCTCGAGGGGTTCATCTCAAATTTGACCAGTGTACCTGGGGTCAGGGCTTCGCCCGCGCCGCTGACCACATCGCCGGCGACTTGGTAATGCGTGGACAAGACCTGTTGATCTGGGTTGGCTTTGTTATGTTTTTTAAGTTGGGCAACATGTTTGGCATCGATTCCAGGGCTTTGAAAGGTAATGATTCGTCCGGTCAGCTCGGCAAATTCGCTGCCCGCCAGTTGCGCGAGTGCCCCACCGAGGCTGTGACCTGTGAGCCAAACCTTGCCCATTTTGGAGAGTTTTTGCAACTCGAGTTCGATGCGGCGGCGGTTGGCGTTAAATTGCTCTAAGCCGACGCTCTGAGGCTCGAGGTCTGCCACCAAGTCTTTGGGTTTGCCAAATTCTGTGCCGCGAAACGCCAAGATTGGGTGCGGGTATTCGGGGTTGCTGGGCGTAAACGAACGCATTTCAAAACCGAAAGGTCCGTTCACCATACCACCGTCGCTGTAACCAAATTTTGCCAGCAAGGCTTGTTGCTGGGTGCTCAGTTTGTCTTCATACCCCATGTCGTGCGCAATCTGTTCGAGCAGCACCTCGTAAGGTGCGGTGCTCGGATTCTCGAGTTTGCTGGGTTCGGTTGGCGTTTGCGGGTTTGGCGTTTGTTGCCCCGTTTGCAGGGCAGCATTTTTTTTCTCAGGCTCGAGGCTTGGGTTGTACGTTTGTTGGACGGGTTCGCGCATCATGGGTTTCACCTCGAGCGGTGCCAGGGTTTAGATTTTTACGGTTTACATGCGGTGACGTTCGTTCGCCAGTCGGCGCTTCAAAATCGTGTACACCTGTCGTGCCATCGCGTCCAAGTCTGGTGCGGCACGGTTTGGAATGGGTTCTGGTTTGGGTTGCGGGCTGGCAGGCAGTGGTCCGGCGGCTGGTGGCGGCGTTGGCACGTCCCGTTCTTGCGAGGCGGCTTGTGCGCCCACGGAGGCTGCCATCTGGTTCGTGGGGGCTGTCGGCACAAATGGGCTTTCACTTGGCGCACTGCTGGCAACATTGCTGGCTCGAGGTGCAGGTCTTGAGGTTGCCTGCGGCGGCATTCGGTCTTCAATAAACCATTGCGGCAAATCGGCTGGCGCGGGCAAACCACCGTAGCTCGAACGATTTGTCTCCGTGTTGCTCGAGGTGCTTTGACTGCGAGAATTCTGGTTTGATGTTTGGTTAAAATCGTTCCAGCCTTGACGGGCAAGCGCTTCAACGCCGAGCGCCAAACCTTCCTCGTTGCCCGCCTGGGCGCTGGCTGCCAAATTGCTGTTCCCTCGAGCCACCGGCGGCACAAAACGCGCCTGTCGGTTGCGGGCGACGTGGGTCAGTTCGTGGGCGATCAAACCGAGCGTTTCAGGACTTTCGAGTGGGTTTTCGCTCGAAAGTAAAACCGTTTCGCCAACCGTCAACGCATCCGCTCGAGCGGCTTGGGTCAGGCGCTGGGTTTGTGGGTCACGGTAAATTTTTGCCTCGTTTGGGTCAATGCCCACAATGGGTTTCAAAAAACGTGTCGCATTTTGACTGAGTTGCACGCGTTCACTGGCACCAAGTTGCAAGCGTTCATTGCCAGTGAATAAAGTGTTTGCCGTTTGGTCGCTCGGGTTTAGGGGCTTGCGATTTTTCAGGTTTGGCAGGTTGGGTAAAAGTGTTTGATTTATGCTTGGCGTTGAAGCTTCAAGGCTCGAGTTTATGCTTTCAGGAGTCAAGCTTTGAGCCTGATTTTGCTCTTGAGGCTCGAGGTTTGGTTTGAGTCTGTTTTTCACAACCCGTTGGAACAATTCGTCGGCTGTTTCGGTGACTTCCATGTCCTCAAAAAGTTTTTGGGCTTCGGTCTTTTGAATTTCAACTTTTGGTTTTGGTGGCAGAACACGCCGATTTGGTGGATTAAACACATGGATTTTGCTGCCTTGTGCATCCACAATAACACTTTGCACTGGCACTGATGGTGGACTGGTTTGTGCGGCATTGTTTTGGGTCACATTGGTGGTTTGCGTTTTTGATTCTAAGGTTTCAAGGCTTCGATCAGCACCAACACTCGAGTTTACGGCGTTAAAGTTCTGTTGGTTTTGTTCGACTCGAGTTTCTGGGGTTTGTTCACTCCGAGCGTCCGTGTTATTTTGGATCAATGTTTTGTTAAAACTCGGAGTATTGGATTCAATAGCCTGTTTGGTGGGTTCCAGCGTTTCCTCGCTCAGATTGTCGATTGCCTGCGCGTTTTGCGGTTTGAGGATGGTTTCTTGCACGGGGTTTTGCACCTGAGTCGCGGTCACTATCGGCGGCAAACCCTGGGCTTGTCGGATTGCATTGAGAACCTCTTGTTCGGTCATTCCTGGCGCGTCCGCGAAAAGTTTTTCCGCCTCGTTTGGCTCGCGTTTTGGTTTGGGCATAGGGCTTGGCATGGCGCGTTGGATGCGTCTTTGAGGGTTGTAAACGCTGACGCCTTGGGTGTTGTTCAAAAAACTGGCAGGTACGTTTTGGTTGGGATTTGTTAGCGCTTGACTCGAGTTTGAGATTGCAGTTTGACTCGAGTCTGGGGTTTGATTTGGGATTTCTACCAGGTTTGAGTTTTGAATTTCGCTCGGGTTTTGGTTTGATTGAATTTCAATTGCATTTTCTATCAAGAATTGATTCGAGCGAAGCGTTTGAACTTCGCTCGAATTTGGTGTTTGAACTTCACTGGAGAATTGATTCAAATTTTCGGTTTGAGTTTCGCTCAAGTTTGGTGTTTGAAGTTCGCTCAAAGATTGATTCACATTTGAGGTTTGAGTTTCGTTC
Source organism: uncultured Deinococcales bacterium (assembly GCA_964247135.1). GTDB lineage: Bacteria > Deinococcota > Deinococci > Deinococcales > JAAFIG01 > JANXTZ01. The sequence goes on from CAXTTL010000010.1 coordinate 36,193, forward strand.
AAGTTAGGCAATTGAGATTCATTCGAATTGACTGTTTGAAGACCTCTTGAGGTTTCGGACTGAACCTCGCTCGAGTTTGTTGTTTTAACTTCATTTGAGAATTGATTCAAATTTTCGACTTGAGTTTCGCTCGAGGTTGACAATCGAGGTTCACTCGGGTTTTCGGCTTGAAGCCCTCTTGGATTTTCGGACTGAACCTGGCTCGGGTTCTTGGGTGGGATTTCGTTCGAGGTTTGAGACTGAATCTCGCTCGAGTTTGCGGGTTGGGATGTTGTCGAGTTTGTCCGCTGATTCTCCCTCGAGTTTGACATCAGACCACCGCTCGAGGGTTCTGTCATGCTTGAAGTGAGAATTGGTTTTTCGGCTTGAATATTGCTTGCCAGTTCCCGAGTTGAATTGTTTTCAATTGCGACATCCAAATCGGGGGACACAGTCTGGTTCGAGGCACTGGTTTCTGAACTTTGCGTTTCTGAACTTTGCGTTTCTGAACTTTGCGTTTCTGAACTTTGCGTTTCTGAACTTTGCGTTTTTGGATTCAGATTTTCCAGTC
>CAXTTL010000010.1:36842-45246 GCA_964247135.1 uncultured Deinococcales bacterium
TTGGTTTGAAGCTGTGGCTCGAGCGATGGTGTTTGATCTGGAACAGCAATTTCTTGGGATTCACTCGGGCGGCTTGCTGGGGCTTCACTGATCTCGAGTTCAAGCGTCGGATCGCGCTCGAGTTCTTCCTTGGCGGCGAGCGCACGTTTGGCACGTTCGGCTCGCATGGTCACCGCACGCTGATAGGCTGCACGTTCACGCGCCTCTTCGCTTAATGGTGCTTGGGGTGTTGGCGATGCCCCCAAACCACTTTGTTCGCCCGAGCTTTGCGCACCCTCTCGAGTCTCTTCACTTGATCTTTGGTTGTTTGGTATCTCGAGGTTTGAAATTTCGCGCGTCAATTCTGGCTGGGTCGAATTCGTTGACGGCAATGGTGATTGCACCAATTCGACCGGCAATGTTTTGGATTCACCCGTTTCCACCAGATTTGTTCGCAGTGTCGCGGCTTCGTTTTGTTGAAACTCCGACAAGTTGATTTCATTTTCAAAACCTGGTTCTGATGAATCCAATTCAACTCGAGCACCGTCAACACTGGCTTTGTGCGTTTTGACATTTTCAGCTTGAACGACTTCAATGCCAGCCTCTCGGGTGTCCACAAATTCAGTTGGCAGTGCAGGGTTGGCTCGAGTCACCACTCGAGTCTCGAGTGTGGTCTGAATTGTGCTTGGATTTTGACTGTTGGCTTCAACTTGCGGTTCGGTGTTTGGAGCAATTTGCGGTTCAAGTGCGTTTTGTTTTTCGGGTTTAACTTGAGGCTTTGTAAGGTTTGGTTCAAGCGGTTTTTGAGTTGAAACTTGTGTTTTCGAGGTCGCCTCAGATGGCGCAATGCCCGAGGTTTTTGCGGCTCGAGGATTTGGTTGCGTGGGTTGTGACTGCGAAACTGTTTGGTGTTCTTGGGTTTGAGGATTGAATTGCCGCAACGCCTCGAGCGTGGATTCCAAACGGCTTGGACTGCGCACAGGTTGAAGGATGGCTTCAATTTGCGCGGCTGATTCGAGCTGCGATTCAGCCGCAATATTCACGGTTTGCTTGTCTTGTGCTGGAATTAAATGGGGTGTTTCCAAAAAAGTGTTGACTTTTGAAACTAAAATTTCTTCGGCACCGGATTTTGTCTCTTCGTTTTGATTTGTTTCAGAAAATGAAATGTTATGCTCGAGATTTGAGCTTAAAGTTGGTGTTGCAAATTCTGATGGCTGTGCTGTTTGAGCACTCGGGTTTTCTTGCCTTGGATTTGCACTGACTGACTGGATTTCTCGAGGTTGTGATATTGCTGAAAGTAATTGTTGATTTGGAACTTGATTGTTTTCGGGTGCTCGAGTTTGAACGCCAGCATTTTGCGGGTTTTGCGCTTGGCTGCTTGGTTGACTGTTTGAAATTTCGTTGGCTGGGGTAACTCGAGGCAAGTTTGCGTTCCCTGTAAATTCGCCTTCGCTCGGCATTCCAGACACGAGATTGTCGCTCGAGGTTTTGGGTTCAACAATCTCAGTGCTTTCAAACCCCTGCGAAGTCTCAAAGGTTTGCTCAAAAGTCTGTTCATCAAACTGCCTTGAATCAGTCGCCAACGCCTGATTTGAAAATGCGAGTTCAGGCTCGAGCGAATTGCTTTCAGGCAAAGCGTTGATTGTAGATTGTGGCTCGAGTTCGGGAACAGTATTGCCCAGGTTCGAAACCTTTGGTGTGAAAGCTTCGGCAAGCACTGGCACAAACCGTGGTGGCTCGAGACGCAATCCCAAAGGCGCGGGAATGTTGGCTGGACTTAAGGTTGTTTGCAGGTTTTGACCGTTGGCGGCTGCCAAGCGCGGAAATGCGCGGTGGCGTTGCACCCGCTCTAAAACCAGTTGGACGCCTTGTTTCACGCCCGCCCCAGACCCGCGTGTGCCAACTCGAGCGATTCGACGGCAACGACGTTATCGCCCGCGACAAAGTTGGGACCTGACCATTTGCATGGCCACGCCTGATTCACCTTCCATTTGATGATCGGGTCTTTAACCTCGAGTTCGTGCATGGAAATGATCACGTCGTGGCATTCGATGTTGCCGGAGAGAACTTTTTCGTACCATTCCATAAATTCTTGGGTCGGGGCGATGCCGCGTTTTAAAATAATGTTGCCCGATTTGGTTGGTCCTGGCAGGCGATGAATGTAATCGTTGACGCCGCCTTCGCGGTATTCAAAGACTTCGGTTTCGATTTGCAAACCGCTGACTTCTTTAAAGGCAATCGTGAAATTGGCGATTTGCACGTAAAAGAAACTGTTGGAAATGGCACGCACATTGTCCATGCCAGGATTTTTTTGACTTGTATCTGACTTTGCCATTAACTCACCGCCTTAAAGGGTTGGGGCGCGTGTCACCGCGCAACTTGGAAAGTTTTAAGTCCTCGAGCATCAGGCGGTACACTTTTTCCGCCAGTTTTTCGACCAGTTCTTGATCGGTTTGGCTGGATTGTTTGGTCCCTGAATCTCGAGTTTGGTTTGGCATCTGAACTCCCAGAGCTTGTGGTTGGAGGTCTTCTAAAATTTTCGGATGGAACAGCAATCAAGCTGAGTCGGGGAAGAATTCTCGAGTTTCGCGCAATTAAATGTGTCGAGGATGATGCTCGAGATTATTTCAAGAATTCTGCATGGATAAATCGAGTAAAAACCTGGCTTGACAGTTTGGGCATTCGGTTTCGATCAAACCCTGATTTAGAACCTGCAAGCTGCCCACCCCAGAGTTGATTTGAATGTACAAATCTTGCAAAAACACGTAATCGGCGGCGTACAAACGCTCGAGAAGCGCGACCGGAACCGGTGAAAACCCACCAAGCCGTGTAACCACCCGCGAGAGTAACAAAATGCCCAGATAACCTTCGTTGGCTTGCACCCGAGCGTCGGACAACGGTGCAATTTCGTCCAAGGTGGTGGCGAGTCGCATCACACCGACGTTGTGCAGATTGCCCGCCTCGTCAACAAAACCTTTGGGCAGCGTGAATTCGTAATCTGTGTTTTGCAAGTCCAGTCCTTAGAAGCAAACGCTCGAGCAGACAACAAATGCCAGCTCGAGCGTCAAAACGTGTGCTTGGTGGCTTATGACGAAGGGGTTGTGCCTGTGCGGACGTAGGTAACCTCTTCGTAAACCAGGGTGATGGTTTCGACGACAGCTTCGCCCACTTTTGGGTCGAGTTTGGAGGTGGTCATTTCTGATGGCCACATGTTGGTGTAATTGGTACGAGCCACTTCTGATCCGTCATTGTTGAGCATGACGATAGACGCGTTGACTCGGGCTTCGGTGATCTTGCCCTTTTCGACCAATTCGCGCCATTTCAGCATCTCTGTGTTGCCGGTCAAACCACGTCCCAGTTTGATCGGGGTCAATTCGAGCGGACCCGCCTCGTATTTGATCATCGGTTGCCCTTGAGCGTTGACGTAACGGTGTTCGACCAATTTGTTTTTGCTGCCACCGCCCTCGTAGCTCGAGAAAATACCGACGACTTTGCCTTGAACGTCAACTCGCCAATATGCACCAACGACAATATCTGGAACTTTGTCAGCCATGATGAAACCTCCTCTAGAATGTGGGTGTTGCCTTAAACCAAATGCTCATCACGACTCGAGGTTTGTCCAGACATGAGGGTCGAACGTGGTCCACGGTATGAAAATCGAACGTATTCGTTTTTCTATACGGGTCCGAGGTTGCCCAGCATTGCAAGGCTCGAGCGATTCGTGCAAAGTATACCCCTAAAATACAAGTAAAAGATGAATGCGCCTTATTCGCTCTGCATTTTCTGACCGAAACGCATCCGCACAAACTCGGCTGGCTTGACTGGCGCGAGCGCAATGTCAATCGTTAAAAAGCCGCGATCCCGTTCGTCGGGTGGGTTGTTGTTGTCGTCCACGGTAATACGGAAGGCTTCCTCTGGGGTCGAGCCGAACAATGCCCCGTCGCGCCAAACGCCTTTCATGAAGGCGGTCAGATCGCGTTTGATCCGTTCCCACAAATCGCGGTTGTTGGGTTCAAACACCACCCATTGCGTGCCGTTAAAGCACGATTTTTCGACGTAGTTGAACAAACGCCGCACGTTCAAGTAACGCCATTGCGGGTCGCTCGAGAGGGTTCGCGCACCCCAAACCCTCACACCCCGTGCGGTGAAGGTTCTGATGCAGTTGATGCCCGTTGGGTTGAGGGTATCTTGTTCGTTCTTGGTGACTTCGTAGACCGGCTCGAGCGCCCCGCGCACCACCTCGTTGGCTGGGGCTTTGTGCACGCCGCGCTCGTTATCCGAACGTGACCAGATGCCCGCCATGTGACCGCTCGGCGGCACCGCCACGGGTTTACCGTCGGGTCCGTTGACTTTGACCCAAGGGTAATACAGCGCGGCGTAGCTCGAGTCAAAATTCGATTCTTTTTCGCGCCACTTTTTGACCTGTTGCGGACTCATGTTCGGCAGCGGGTCAATGATCGCCACGCGATCCATCAACCGTTCGCAGTGGGTAATCATGGCGAGTTGCACGGCTTTGACGCCGTCTTTGTCGATTTTGCCGTTCTCGTAAGCCCACATGATGTCCGGCGCACAAATCATGGTCACATCATCGGCAATTTCCATGCCCTCCAAGCCGCTACGATCATCGACGTTGCCGATGAAGGTGTTCGATTGCACTGGCATCAACTCGAGCGACTGCGAGGCTTTAATCACATGCACCCCGATTTCTGGGGCGCGTTCGGCGAGCGTTCCGCTGGCTTTTTCTTCGACCAGCACCGTCACCATTTTGCTGCTGGCGAGCGCTTCAGCCACGCTGGTCGCCTTCGCGCCCTTTTGCGGCTTGCCGATCACCAAGTTTTCAAAAAACTCTTCGACGCTATCAACCGTAATTTTGACGTTAAAACTGCCCTCGCCCGCGTCCGTGCTCGAGGGTGGCGTAATTTCGACGCTGATATCGCTCGAGGTTGACTGCTTGGCTTGAAAGGTTAAAGACATCATGGCTTTGCTGGCACGCGACGGCACATGCGCCTCGAGCGCTTTGAGGGCGGCAGGACTCTTGTCGGAATCCGATATTTGAGGGTTGACGCGGGTCACATAACAGCGCCGTCCGCCGTTGGAGAAAAACCCAAAAATCGATTGCCCCAGGTAGTAACCGTACTTTGAAAAACCGCTGCGGACACCGCCCTCTTCGAGCGCCCCAAAAACCTTGACGTATTGTTCCCACGATGTAATGAGTGTGGGCTTGTTGACCGGACCATTGTCGGCAAAACCAACAAAACCCGCCATCGCTGTTCCAACACCCTCGATGGGACGCGGACCGGTACTGACCTCTTCAATAAAAACGCCTGGCGATAAATACTCTGGCACGGTTATATCCTCCCTAAAAATGAAATAAAGTCTTCTGTAGTTTAATCGTATAATTCTGAACAAACTGAGAGTATTGTGACCAGTACAATTAAATGCTGTTCAACACGCAAAAACTCGAGCTACTCTATGAATCAATTCTCACATCTTGGATCATGTTAAATTACGCTAGAATCATTAGCCTGACGGGAGTGTTTTTGTGAGCGAACGGGATTTTTTAGGGGTCGGATGGGCATTTCCGGTCGGGGTGGACCCGAGGGGTCGGATTGCCGTTGCCCGCAACGAACAAGACGTTGAACAAGCGATTCAAATGATTTTGTTAACACCCAAAGGACAACGCGTCATGCGTCCAGACTTTGGTTGTCAAATTCATGACCTGATCTTCTCGAGCGCCGACGCCACCATGATCGGTTTGGCAGCCTACTACGTCGAAGAAGCCCTGAAAATGTGGGAACCACGGATTCGTTTGGTGTCCGTGCTGGTCGAACCCGACCCCGCCAACAGTGGCTTGTTGATGGTCGATATCAATTACGAGATCAAAGCCACGCACGACAGGCGGTCACTGGTGTTTCCGTTTTACCGCATTCCTGGCGAGTAACCAATGGTTTCTCGAGGTAATTTCCAATCGTTCTTCGTTTGAACTGTATTACCTGTTGCTGGCGCGGGTGCTTGAGCATCCGTTGCCTGGGGATGTGGACACGAATTTGGTGTTGCCGTTCGAGTGAATTGCAGGACAAAATCGGCTAAACTACCAACATGGAAGTGCTGACGCCCACCCCCATTCCAATCATTGAAACAAACGGTGTGTTCCGTGTGGCAGGAACTCGAGTTACGTTAGACACGGTGCTCGAGTGTTTTTTGGACGGAGCAACCCCAGAAGAGATCGTTCAGCGTTATCCTGCGCTCGAGTTGGTTTGGGTTTACGAAGTGATTGGGTATTATTTGCGGAATCAAGAACAACTGAATGCGTACCTGGAAAATGGGCGAACTCGAGCCGAAGCCGTGCGTGCCGAGGTTGAAACCCGTTACAACGCTGTTGGCATTCGTGAACGGCTTTTGAAACGTCAGGCAAATGAAATTCGCGGCTGACGAAAATTTTGACAATGACATTTTGCGTGGACTGTTCCGGGTTTTGCCCAACTTGGACATGGTTCGGATTCAAGACGTTGGGCTATCAGGCATAGAAGACCCCGAAGTGCTCGAGTGGTGCGCTCAAGAAGACCGAATTTTGTTGACCCACGATGTTCGCACAATCACCAAATTTGCTTATGATCGTCTCGAGGCAGGTCTGGAAATGCCAGGCGTGTTCGAGATCAGCAAACGCTTGGCAGTAAGTGTTGCGATTCAAGAGTTGATTCTGATTGCAACATGCAGCGAACCTGAAGAATGGGCAAATCAAGTTTGGTTTTTACCGTTGAAATGAGGCTCGAGCATTCAAAGTTCATCCCAGTAATTTTGAATTTCAGGTTTCTCGAGGTCAAATCCCAAAACACGTAAGTCATCCATCGTTAGGTTTTTTTCTGGAAAATCCCAAAGCACATCAAAAATTTCGTTCAGAAGCTCGAGCATCCACCTCGAGCTTTGTTGGTTGAGTTCGTGAAGGCTGGTTCGTTTTGCATTAATGCTCTGTCCGCTATCAGCAAGATGTTCAATTTGTGATTCCATCAAGCTACCGTCAAGCAGGCTACTTCGAGCATTGACTCGTAAGTACGAATCCACAGTTTGAGAGAACAAAAACCAGATTGCCCTGACTCCAGAATGTTGAATACCAGTCAGTGAAAGCTCGAGATCAAAAGCTTGTTGTAAAACCTCGAGCAATTTTTTGTAATAATCCTCGAAATCCTTATGCGGATGATCTTTTCGACGGGCTTCGATAAAAGCCTCGATCAAACTGGATTTGTCAAAAACGTTTCTTTGATTCATTACTTTCTCGATTTACAAGTATGATCTTGTGATGTTCCTTTGGCATTTAAAATCTAAACATTTTGCTGGGGATACAATCTATCCTTTAAACCAACTGCTCGAGATTTATCCAGAAATTGCAGCAGCAGCGCGTGAAAAATATGCGAACCGAGAATGGCTACTCGAGAGGCGTATCGAACCACTGAATTGTTTGTGGAACGATGTTGTGCAATTGTCACCAGTGCATCCAGAACTCCTTTTCACGGCTTTACGGGATGTTGGCTTTCCGGCTCGCAAAGTGCAGTTTTTTGAAGTTCCAGTTGATCTTCTTGCACCAAGTCAAACCGTAATGCTTCAAGTTCACAATCGTCCTGGCATAAAAGAACTAGACCCGAATGATTACCTCGAGTTTACGCCTGCAAATCTTAAGCGATTCAGAGATTTACCGACAGAAACCATTGAACATTACCGTGATTTTCATGCAAACGGGAAAAATCCTTTTTTGTTTATTGGGGTAGTCCACGTTTTATTCAAAGGAAAAATTTCAATCAACGATGTGAATGTGATAGAAGTCTAATCCGCTGCCATCTCGAGGTCATAGACCTTCAACTCGTCATAATACGCGTTGCGTTCCACCGCCACACGTCCCGCTTTTTTGATCAAATCCACCATCTTCTGCGTGGTCAAGCCAAGCGGCGACACCGCTCCTGCGGCGTGGGCAATGTGCTCTTCAATGATCGTGCCATCAATGTCGCTGACGCCCCAATCCAGCGCGACTTGCACCAGATCGCTCGAGATCATGACCCAGTACCCTTTAACGTGCTGGAAGTTGTCCAGGTAAATCCTTGAGACTGCCAAGTTGCGCAGGTCGTCGATGCCTGTGGTGAATTCGGTTTTGCCCAGATTAAAGGCAAGCGCGTTGGCGTCGGGTTGGAACGCGAGCGGGATAAAGCTGTGAAAACCACCCGTTTCGTCTTGTAGGGTGCGCAACCTGTCCATGTGGTCGAGGCGTTCCTCGAGCGTTTCAATATGCCCGTAAAGCATGGTGGCGTTGGTACGAATCCCGAGACTGTGGGCTTCTTTGTGTATTCTTAACCAGTCATCGGCTGAAACTTTGCGTTTGGCAATCTCAAGCCGCACGCGGTCGGCAAAAATTTCTGCACCGCCCCCTGGCATGGCG
>CAXTTL010000011.1:0-41709 GCA_964247135.1 uncultured Deinococcales bacterium
TAAGGCGCCTGGCAGCACAACAGCATCGACCCCGAGCGCGAGGTAGCGCAGCACGTCTGCGCCGTTGCGAACCGCGCCTTTGGCAAACAGCAGGGTGTCTCCAACGGCGTCGCGCAAGTCTGGCACGAGGGCGACCAGACTTGGACCGCCGAGCCAGGCACTGAGGCTCGAGCTGGCAATGATGGCGTCTGCACCGGCTTCGGCGGAAAGTTCGGCATCTCGAGGGTCGAGCAGTCCGGCGACCACGAAGGGCAGTCCGCAGGCGCTTTTGAGTTCGGAGAGTTCACCGGCGCTGCGTGGGCGCGTCTCGAGGTCGGCGGCGAGGGCGCTGAAGTCCACACCGGCGGCAATCGCGCCCAAGTCTCGGGCTTCGCGCATCATGGGCACGAGCAGTTTCATTTTGACGGGTGGCGCGAGCCAGATTGACCCCAGGGCGTCTTCGCGGCGGCTGGTGATGCGTCCAGTCCAGTTGGCGGGGACTTCCGCCCAGAGCGGTCCTGGCAGCTCGAGGTCGAGTCCTGACCAGCTTGGGTTGACCTCGTCGGAGTCGTGGATCACCCTTGGCAGCAACTCGAGGTTGTCAAGGGCGATGATGTCTTTGGCGTACATGGGTTTAGCCTAGCACTAAGCTTCGTTGTTTTCGGCGCGAAAGCTCGAGCTGTAATTGTGCTCGAGGTGCGCCGAGTCGTTGTATGCAAGCATCGTGCCGCGCAGGGTGGCGTCTTGGTTGCTTAGAATTCTAAACCTGGTGATGCTGGTGTTTTCCAGACCGCCAAAATTGAGTTTTTGATCAAAGTCGCCCAGCAACACGCTGGTGGCGGCGCGGATGCTGCCGCCGTGCGAGAACACGATCACGCGTCCGTCGGGGTGACGGCGTATCAATTCTTGCAAGCCGAGTTTAACGCGTTCCATCAGTTCCGCTCGAGATTCGGCGTCGGGGTAACGTTCGGTGACCAGCACGGGTCGGGTTGCGCCACGCGCCTCGAGCATGGCGGCGACCTCGTTGGTGCTCAAGCCCTGCAATGCGCCGAGCATTTGTTCGCGCCAACGGGCGTCCGCCAAAACTTGGGTGCGTCCGCCCAGGTTGCTGTTGACAATTCTGGCGGTCTCGAGGGCGCGTGAGAGGTCGGAGCTGTAAATGGCATCGAAACTTGTGCCACGCAATCGGTGCGCCAACATGGTGGCTTGGTCGCGCCCGAGGCTCGAGAGTGGCACGTCGAGGTGTCCCTGGGCGCGGCGTTCGGTATTCCAGGTGGTTTCGCCGTGGCGCACCAGCCAGAGTTTGAGGGTCGGTTCAACCATGAAGCATCCAGTTTGGCAGGACTGCCCTTCCAGCCAGGGCGGCTCGAGTTGAGGGTGGTGTTTGGCGCACAGGGTGCATCCCACCATCATGCTATGGATTTCATTTTGGGCGCGTGAAAATCCGCCATGTGCGTTTATTGAAAGGTCGTGGCAGTATCCTAAGCTCAGACGGTTTCTAAGATTTAAGCTGCACCAACACAGACCTGATTTTCCAAGGAGTGACCCAATGACGCAAAAACACAAAAATCCACAACGACTGAAGCTCGACATGACCGCCGGGCGCGAAGCCAGCCTCGAGCGTACCGAACAATCCGAATACACAACCCCTGGCACAAATGGTGTGGAGTTCGCCACGCCCAGGGCAAAATTGATCGAGGAGGCAGACCATGCCATCCGAGCCGACCTCTCGGATTTCCCCAAGGCGCTTGCGGCATATGAAGCCTTGTCGCACGACATCGAGGCGCTGGCAAATTGGGACATGGCAAATTACATCACGGTGCGCAAACTGGGTTACAACGATCACGGACGGGTTCATGCCTGGGTGACGGGCGCGGCGAGCCTGGCAATCCTCGAGTTGCTTTTAGAGACCGGTTTGCGCGGCGATGTGCTCGAGTCGGGCACGGGCGACATCGACGACACCTACCTGGTGGTGCTGATTGGCACAATGTTGCACGACATCGGCAATCAGGTGCACCGCAACGCCCACGAGGCTTTTGGGGTGATGCTTGCCATGCCGATTCTCGAGCGACTGCTGACGCCGATTTATGCCGATGTGGCGCTGCGCACCAAAATTCGGGGTTTTATTCTGCATTCGATCAACTGTCACGACCTCAATCCTGCGCCTTTAACGTTCGAGGGTGGTATCACGGCGGTTGCCGATGGTACGGACATCACCAAAGGTCGTGGGCGCAAGGCGTTTGCGCTGGGCAAGGTGGACATTCACAGCGTCGGGGCTTTGGCGGTCGATCAGGTGTTGATCTCGAGGGGAACCGACAAACCCATCGAGATCAATGTCAGCATGAACAACAGCGCCGGAATCTTTCAGGTCGAGGAGACGCTGGCAAAAAAGGTCATCAATTCTCCGATAGGCAAGTACGTCAATCTGACCGCCACCACCGAAAACGGTTCGAGCCAAGACCACCGCATCGTGCATCAGGTCAGGCTCGAGGGCAAAGGTTTTGTCAAGCTCGAGGGTTGAAAACCTAGCGATGGGTACGTTCAGAACTTTTGAAATTTGAGGCTCGGGTTAGAATTTTTGCCATGACGTTGTTTTGTAGGCTCGAGGTTTTACATGGCTGAGGTCAGCCCGGTCACGGCGCTGCTTCAGATCATTGGGTCTGACTTGGTGCTCTCTGGCGACAACGCGGTGGTGATTGGTTTGGCGGTGCAACATCTGCGTCAACCGCTGCGGCGGCGTGCGGTCTTGTTCGGCACGCTCGGCGCGGTCGTGTTGCGGGTGTTGTTCACGGTTTTTGCCACTTTTTTGCTTAAAATTCCGCTGCTCTCGGCGCTCGGTGGCATCACGTTGTTTTGGATCGGTTACCGTCTGCTGGCGGACGTTCAAGAAAACCACGACGAGGCGATTGAGGTTCAGGGCGGGTTTTTCAATGCAGTGCGCACCATCGTCATCGCCGATGCGGTCATGAGTCTGGACAACGCGCTGGCGGTGGCGGGCGCGGCGAAAGGCAATTTGGTCTTGCTTTTGATTGGACTTGCCTTGTCGATTCCGCTTTTAATGATCGGTTCTAATTTTGTCTCGAGCCTCTTCAACCGAATGCCGTGGTTGACCGTGGTCGGCGCGGCGCTGATCGCCTGGGTCGGTGCGGATTTGATTCACGGCGACCATTTGCTCGGGCAGTGGCTGCCGTTTCTCGAGTCTGGTCTGGCGCTCTGGGTCATGCGGGTTGCGGCAATCGCTGGCGTGATTGGTTTGGGTTTGCGGGCGCAACGTGCCGCCCGTTTGCGCGAACTGACGGAGAACGCGGCGCGTCAACAAACGCCTTAATTTTGAGGGTCAATGCTGATGATCGGGCAGTTTTGAACGAATCCCGTGGCTCTCCAATTTGTGCCGTCGCTGGCGGTGATCGCGTGTTGTGCCGCCAAACTTGGCAGGCTCGAGAAGCTGGTTTGCAAGGTGTTGGTCTGGTCTTTCAGGGCTTGGCTCGACCAGACGCTGACGTGGGCGTCCATCAGCGGACTGTATTTGGATGCAGGGTTTTTGTTGTCAGGTATGAACTCGAACACGTGCTGCGGGTCACCTTCGCCGTATAAAAAAGACAGTAAACCCTGGCGGTTTGGGTTCTCCAAACCCGATTGTCCGTTCACAAAAATGGCGATCCCGTTGCGGCTCGAGGTGGCGTCGCTCGCGCCCAAACGCGGCGCAAGGTTGAGTTTTGGTGTTAGCGTGGCAAACTCGAGCGTGGCGGGGATCGCGGCGGACGCTTCAAAGCAGGTGAACCACACTTTTGAACCTTCAAAAAATCCTTGACTGAAAAAAAGACTCACTTGATGTTTGACTGTGTCCAGTTCGATCACTCGGTCATGTACTCCAGTTTGGTTGGCGACTTGCGAGGCGTTCAAGACAATGCCGTTCGGTAGTTCGATCAACGGTGAATATTGACCTTTTGCGACGCTGCCAGGTTCGTAATTTTCGGGCGGGATGACGCTCGAGCCTGGGTTGAGAAACCAAGTCGCACTGAAATCGACGCCTGCCGAAACCTCCAGAATGCCGTCCACGAGTTTGGCTGGTTGAACGGCACTCGAGCCTCTGAGGTTAACCAATTTAGGCGCAAAATTGACATGGCGTTTTAAAGCATCGTTTTGATCTGAAGATTCCGTGACCACGTACCAAAATGCTTGTCCATCGGCACGTCCCTGAAAAATCGGCAAGGTCACGGTTTTGAAATCTGGACTTTCAACTGCCGAAGGCATCAACAATTGGTGTTTTGATGCCAGCGCTGTGGTCTGCGCCAAGACGCCAAGACTCAGCAATGCGCAGGAAATCAGCAAGCTCGAGATGATGGCTAATTTTGCTTTGGTCTTCATGACCAAGCCTACAAGAATCCTAGGCTTGAATTTGCTTCCTGGACTCAATTTCGAGCTGTTCCGCCGTGAAATGGCGGAACAGCTCAAGTGAAACCATCAAAGGGACACGTCAAGGCGTCCGTTTCAGGGTGTAGAATCCCGATTGATGTGTTTTCGCTCGAGGCAGCAAAGCTTGCTCGAGCCGTAAAGGAGTCTGGTTGTGACCCAACCCGTTTTGGAAGGTTTAAGAGGCGTTGTTTTTACCGAATCCAAACTCGCTTTTATCGACGGCGAGAAAGGCATTCTCAAGTACGTTGGCATTCCAATCCAAGAACTTGCCGAAAACAGCAGCTTCGAGGAAACCTCGTTTCTGCTCTTGAACGCAAGGCTGCCCAACAAACCTGAACTCGAGGAATTTGACGCGGCGCTCCGTTCGCGGCGGGTGGCACCTGCGGGTTTGATCGAATTGATGCGCATGTTCCCCAAAGACCTGCACCCGATGCACGCGCTGCGGACTGCCGTCTCGAGCCTTGCCATGTTTGACAAGGACGCCGACAACACCACTTTGGTAGGCAAACTCGAGAAAGCCTACAACCTGATCGCGCAGATGAGCACGATCATTGCGGCGCTCTACCGATTGCAACAAAACCTCGAGCCGGTCGCCCCGCGCAACGATTTAACCCATGCCGCCAATTTCTTGTACATGATTCACAATGAAATCCCCAGCCCAGAACAGGCGCGGTTGTTCGACATTGCCCTGGTCTTGCACGCCGACCACGGCATGAACGCCAGCACTTTCACGGGCATTGCGACCGCCAGCACGCTTTCGGACATGTACTCGAGCATCACCAGCGCGATTGGCAGCCTGAAGGGACCACTGCACGGCGGCGCGAACGAGGCTGTTATGGACATGCTTGAAGACATTGGCGAGGTCGAAAAAGCCGAAAGCTACATCAGCGCCAAGCTCGAGCGCAAAGAAAAAGTCATGGGTGTGGGTCACGCGGTCTACAAGTTCTTTGATCCCCGCTCGAGGGTCTTAAAAGAGTACGCGGCGGTCGTGGCTGCCAAACACGGCGAGAGCAAGCAATACCAGATTTTATCCAAAGTCGAAGAGGTGGTCGTCGCCAGATTGTCCGCCAAAGGGATTTATCCCAACGTGGACTTTTATTCTGGCGTGGTTTACAGCGACCTCGGCATTCCAAAAGCCTTTTTCACGCCTGTCTTTGCTCTGGCGCGAATTTCGGGTTGGATGGCGAGCATCATCGAGTACACCCAACATAACAATCTGCTGCGCCCCACTGTCAATTACGTTGGACCCGACGAGTCGCACTGGATTCCGCTCGAGCAACGTTGAATGGGTTTGTCTTGACCTTAAAAAATTGTGCGGTTTTGCAGTGATTTTGGCATTAAGCTGTACGCTCTAAGGAACAACGTTTTTAGCTTACTGCTTGAAGCTTATAGCTTATAGCCCTTTTGTCTGCTCGAGAATTCATACGTTAAACTCGAGCATGAAGGTTTTAAAGATCAAAGATGTGGCGCTCGCGGCTGGGGTCAGCCCTGGAACGGCGTCCAAAGTTTTAACGGGCAATGGTGTGGCGTATCAGGTCAGCGCCAGCACCATCGAGCGCGTGCAACGGGTGGCGAAAGAATTGGGGTACGTGCCAAACATTGCCGCCCGCAATTTAAGGTTGCAACGCACGGGGCAAATCGGTGTGGTGCTCGAGGAGGTCATGGCGAACGAGGGTTCGGTCGACCTCGAGTTGGGTGATTTCAGGTTGTCGGCAATGGCTTCGGTGCGGCGAACCTTTGACGGCGCGATCATGGCGGGGCTGTCCGATGCGGCGCGTCAGCATCAACTCGAGGCGTTTGTGGTTTACCCAAAATTGAACTCGGCGGCGCACCTCGAGCCGAACCGATTTTTGGATGGTCGGATTGATGGGTTATTGATCGGGCGCAATCCTTTAAAGGCGAACGATTTGATTTATCAGATCGATCCCGCGCGTTTGCCGCTGGTCGCACTGTGGACGCAAATCGTTCCCGAGGGTGTGGGTTATGCCGATGCCGATCAGTTTGGTGGCGGGGTCATGGCGGTGCGGCATCTGCTCGAGTTGGGACACCGCAAGATTGCGTTTTTTGGTTCGGGGATTCATTCTGGTATCGAGCATTTTGTCTTGCGACATCAAGGTTATCTCGAGGGTTTAAAAGCCGCAGGGATTGTCTCAAAACCAGAATGGCACGTCTCGAGTACCCAGAAATTGCTCGAGTTGTTGCGCGGTCAAGACCCTGTGACCGCCGTGTTTGCCGAAACCGATACCGAAGCCGCCGCCGTGGCTCGAGAGGTTCAGCGCTCGGGTTTGAGGATTCCCGAAGACATTTCAATTGTTGGTTTTGACGATGTTTTTGGGGCAGATTTTATTGCGGGCGGCTTGACCACGATTTATCATCCAGCCCAGGAGATGGCGGCTGAAGGTGTGAAAAACCTGCTGGCGTTGTTGGCTGGCTCGGATGTTGAATTGTGTCGTTCAATCGTGTCGACTCGGGTTGTGAAGCGTCATACGACCGCGCCAGCAATTTGAGGGGGTAAGTTTCCTGTGCCAGGGTTTGTGATTCAGTACGGCTACACTTTTAACTCAAAAAATGTTATACTCAGTTCAATAAAATTACAAACCCAAGAAGTCCGAGGAGGCAAGCATGATCGCAGAACGCCCAGAACCCGTCACCAGCAAAAAAGGTGGCATGTTTTTGATCTCTCAAACCCCGCCCGACCAAACCCACACGCCCGAAGATTTCTCGAGCGACGTGAAAGACATTTACAAAGCCGTGGACGAATTTGTGAAGGCTCGGGTCATGCCAAACATGGAAACGCTCGAGGCGCACGACAATGCGCTGTTAAAACAAATCTTGCACGAATGCGGCGACCAAGGTTTTTTTCAGGTCGAAGTGCCAGAGGCTTACGGCGGTCTGGACATGAGCAAAACCACCGCCACCTACGTCGGTGAAGCCCTGGCGCAGGCGGGCGGTTTTGCGGTGGCGTTCGGCGCTCATGCCAGCATCGGTATGCTGCCCTTGGTGTACTTTGGAACGGAAGCTTTAAAAGCCAAATACCTCGAGCAGATGGCGGCAGGCAAATTGATTGGCGCCTACTGTCTGTCCGAACCAAGTTCTGGGTCGGACGCCCAAGCCGCCAAAACCCGTGCCGTGCCAAGCGAAGACGGCTCGAGTTACAAGATTTCTGGCACCAAAATGTGGATTTCCAACGGCGGCATTGCCGACATCTATACCGTGTTCTGCCAGGTCATCACCCCGCAAGGTCCAAAGTTTAGTGCGTTTTTGATCGAACGAAATTTTCCAGGCGTTTCCACCGGCAAAGAGGAACACAAACTTGGAATCAAGCTTTCCAGCACCACGCAATTGATCCTCGAGGATGTGGTCGTTCCAGCCGAAAATTTATTGGGCGAGGTCGGTTGGGGCGCAAAAATTGCGTTTAATATTTTAAATATTGGGCGTTACAAACTCGGTTCTGGCGGTGTGGGCGGCAGCAAAGCGGTCTTGAACGCCAGCACCAAATACGCCAAAGAGCGCACCAGCTTCGGGCAACCGATTGCCAATTTTGGCGCGATTCAAGAAAAACTTGCCGAAATGTGCCTCGAGATTTACGCCGCCGAAAGTGTCACCTACCGCGTCACGGGTTTGATCGACGAGATTGCCGACACCGCCAAAAGCAGTGCTGAGAAACTCAAAGCCATCGAAACCTACCGCGTCGAAGCCAGCATTGTGAAGGTTTACGGCACCGAAGTTTTGGCGTATTGCACCGACCAAGCCGTGCAGGTTTTTGGCGGTTATGGTTTCAGCGAGGAGTACCCGGTTGCTCGTGCGTACCGCGACGCCCGCATCAACCGCATTTTTGAGGGCACCAACGAAATCAACCGCATGATTATCCCAGGCGAACTCTTGAAAATGGGCATGAAGGGCGAAATTCCACTCATGCAAGCCGCCCAAAAACTTCAAGTGGAAATGCTCGAGCCAAGCTTTTCTGACGACACCGACGACGCGCCACTGGCGAATGAGACTCGAGTGGTCGAAGGGCTGAAAAAAGCGGCATTGCAGGTCGCGGGTTTGGCGGCACTGAAATTCAGCAATAAGCTGAGCGAACAACAAGAAATTTTGGCTCGGGTTGCCGACATCATCATCTCGAGCTTTGCAGGCGAAAGTGCGTTGTTGCGCACCCAGAAAATGATGGCGTCAGGTAAAAATGCTGACGTTCAAATTGCCATGACCCAAGTGCTGGTGCATGACCTCGCCGAAAAATGCGCGGTCTGGGGACGTGAAGCCCTCTCGAGCTTTACCGAGGGCGACGATTTGCGACTAAACCTGGCAGCCATGAAACGCCTGACCAAACACGACAGCGTGAATGTCGTGGCGTTGCGCCGTCAGATTGCGGCGGCGGTCATCGAAGCCGACGGCTACCTGAATTAAGCTTTTTGCAACTCAAATCTCGAGTGAAATGGTTTCACTCGAGATTTTTATTTCAGCAATTCTTGACCGAGCGCCAAATAATCCGCCCAGGCGAAAGCCGCTCGAGGGTCGCGCACATCGCGGACGATCAAACCGTTTGCCACGGCTTTCTCGAATGCGGCATAACGCCGAATGTTGGTGGCAAAATGCGGCAGGTTTAACGATTTGAGTTTTGCCAGCGCCAAACCCGCGTCTTTGGACGGGGGCGGCGGCGCGAGCGTCACCAGCACCCGAAACGGTAAACCTTCCAGGTCATCCGCCAGAGGCTCGAGGGTCGCCAGTGAAAGCGTGTTCGGGGCGGTTGGAACGATCAGCAAATCGGCTTTCTGGCTGAATTCGTCGAGCGTTTTGGCTTTGGGTTGCGCCCGAGTATCCACAATCACAAAATCAAACTTTTTTGGTCTGGCGTCTTTGGGCAAGCAAACCGTAAAATCCAAGCCCGTACCTCGAGCCGCCCAAGTCAGTGCGCCACCGGCAGGATCGGCATCGATCAACAGCGTTTTTCCTCGAGCCGATAAAACCGCCGCCAAATGAATGGCGGTCGTGGTTTTTCCGACGCCACCTTTGAGCGATGTGATGACAAAACGAACCGGCAAGAAATGCTCCTTTGTTGGTTTGATTCTAACGGATTTGCGTTTTGAATGGCGAACTCGAGATGTCTGCTCGAGCCTCGAGCCATCAATTCAGTTTGGTCATGATTTCGCGCACCACAGCCCAGTCAACGCGCCTCAACGTGCCAACGCGCAACAACAACTCGAGCCGCATTTTGAGCATCAACTCGACGTCAATCTCTGACTTCCAACGTTTTAGCGCCAAATCCAGGGCAGGCTGCTCGAGTCGAGAGCATTCAAACTCAAGGCTGCTCCAACCCGCGCCGGTCCAATCGATCAAACCAGAGTACGCACCCTCAAACTCGAGCACGTTGTCTTGCCAGGCGTCGCCGTGAATAAAAGCATGGTTTTTGATGGCGTGTTTCGAGATGAGGATGTGCTCCAGCGTTTTGCGCTCAACCCCAGTCCAGTTTGCCATGTTTTGCGTGCGTTCAATCCAGACCTCGTGCGAAATCCACTCTTCGGGCAGGTCCTCGGGTGCAACCTCGAGCGGGTGGGCGTGAAGTTTCTCGAGGTCACCCAGCAGCGAATCCCAGAGTGTTGCGGGGCTGGTGTTGCGATTGCTGCGAACTCCAGGCAGGCGTTTCCAGATCGAATAATCCTGTCCAAAAGCCACACAGGCGGCGGTTGTCACCCCAAGCTTCAGCGCCGCTTGAGCCAGCCGAGCCTCACGCGCATGGTCGGCTAAAACAGTGTTCCTCGAGATTCTGAGCACGTACTCTTCGCTCATGAAAACATGATTGTCGTAACCCGCGCCGGCTGGTTCAAAGGTCTTAAACTTCAGCTTGTGGCGCTCAAAAATGTCTTCTGGATTTAAAGCGTTGGTTGCGATATCGCACCCTCCACCCAGCGTTCACCCGACTCCGCGACCTCGAGTTTCCAGACGGGCAATCTGGACTTCGCCTCGTCCACCAACCACGGTACGGCGTCCAGGCAGGCACGGCGATGGCTGCTGCCGGCGCCGACAAAAATACTGATTTCGCCAGGCAGCACGATGCCGGTTCGGTGTGCAAGAACCACCGCGCCCAAATCCCATGTCGCCCTGGCTTCGAGCGCCAAATCGCGCATCACATTCCGGCAAAGCGCAGGGTACGCCTCGTACTCGAGCCTTAAAATGTCCAGGTTTTTGTTGGGTGTGCGGGTGCTGCCAGTGAACACGGCTTGCCCGCCCCAACCTGGGCGAATCAATTTGGCGTGAAGCTCAGCTATCGGTAGGGTTTCAGCGCTGACCAGAAAGAAATCCGGTTCGGCTTCGCCGCCAGCCACCGGCGGGATAAATGCCAGGGTATCACCAGGGTTCAAAATCACATCTGGCGTGGCGTACTCGTCGTTGACGGCAACCATCGAGCCAGCCAACTCGAGGTTGAATTTCAGTTCGACCAGACGCGCCGCCTCGCGCACGGTTGCCGCGTTTGCCAGCTCAAAAATGGTTTCAGAAATTCCAGCCGTTCGTTTGTGGCTGGCAAAGAAAAGCAATTTCACGTTCATGGGCTAAGTTTAACCGCCTTCACCTGGGAAGCATGAAATTCTGCCCCGCGCAAATCGTGACATGTGAAACCAAAGTCGTTTTCGACCAGCCAAGGAATTTCAGGTCGGTAGACTAAAGAAGTGTTGTCCAGCCTGAAACCCGATTATTCACGGACACCCATTTTGTCGGGACGGGTCAGGGGGGCGTACCTCCCAGCCTTTCTCGAGTTCATGAGCGCCACCGCGCACACGGGCACGCTCGAGGTTGAAGGACCAAACGAGGTTAAATCGCTGGTGGTTGTGATCGCTGGACTCGTCAAATTTGCCGAAACCGAATCCGAAGACGGCAACATCAGCATCGGCACCGAGGCATTGCGGGCAATGTTGCGCTGGCGTTACGCCTTTTGCAATGTTTATGATGGTTATCTCGAGGTCGTGCCCAACATCAACGGTTCGATTATTGGGGTTTTGATCGAGGCGGCGCGGCTCGAGGACGAAGCCAGCCGAGAACGCAGCTTGCCGCCCAGCGCCAGAATTCGGGTGCGCAACAACGTCTCGGCTTACGAATCGCTCGGCGCCCCAGAAATGATGCTGCTCTCCAAAGCCCGCACCGGAATCACCGTTGGCGACTTGCGCAAGGTCTTGCCAGGAATGCCCGTGGACAGCGCGATACTCGAGCTTCACGGCCAAGGCATTCTCGAGGTTGAGGGTTTAAAAGCGCCGAGTTCCCTAAATGCCACCGCCGAATTTCGGGCGTTGTTGGTGATGGTCGTGCCGCGCCAAGTGCCAAAGCGCCCGATGGGACGCAACGCGCCGAGAACATCAACGCAAATGACCAGCTTGCACAAAACCGTGTTCGATCTGGTCAACGGCGAGCGCAGCGCCGAAAACATTCGCAACGAATTGCGGCTCTCGCCGGGTACAATGCGTGATATCTTGCAATCGCTGCGGAGTGCCTCATGGATCGAATACTAAAATTTTTGCTGTGCTTTGTGATGTTTGGTGCCGCTCGAGCCGAACTGAACGGCGCCGCGCTCGAGGCGTACCTGCAAGCCCAGCGTTTGTATACCCAAGCCATCGCAAGCAGTTTGGGCAGCACGGTTGCGAACCTGAAACTCGAGGTGTGGTTCAAGGTCATCGATGCGGCGGAAAAAGCTGTGACCCTCGCGCCCAAAGAACCCGAACCGTTGTTGTTGCGGGCGCAGGTCTTCACCAGAATTCAACTCTGGCAAAAAGCCGATGTTGCCTGGAAAGGCTACTTTGCCCTGACCGAAGGCTCGAGCGCATCCAGGGCACTGATGGCGAACGTTCAGTTCGAGCTTGCCTTAAAATCTCGAGATCAAAAGAAACTAAACGATGCTATTGGTTTTTTGGAGCAAGCCGTTTTTTACAACCCTCAAAAACAAAAAGCCTGGTCGCTGCTCGGACGCTCGAGGTACGAGGCGGGCAGGTTCGCCCTCGCCAGTGAAGCCTGCCTGCGGGCGCTCGAGTTAAACCCAAATGACCAAATGGCAACCTATTACCTCAAACTTGCCAGAGCCAAAATATAAAACAAACCCTCGAGCTTTAAACTCGAGGGTTTGCCTTGTGAGCAGCAGGTTTTCGGGAGGTTGAGTCAACAAGGGACGCTCACGGAATCCGGTATTGCTACAGGTATTGTGCACCTTAAAATTGCCGTTCGATGTGCAAAATGCACACGGAAACCAGACGCGCATTTGAACCTCGAGAAAGCGCCAGGACTGGGTTACAATTTGCAACCATGAGCACACGCAAAACAGTCACCATTCACACCGACGGCTCGTGCCTGGGCAACCCAGGACCGGGCGGCTGGGCAGCCATCCTCGAGTTTAACGGCAAAACCCTGGAAGTCAGCGGCGGCGAACTGGAATCCACCAACAACCGCATGGAACTGATGGCAGCCATCGGGGCACTCGAGGCGCTCAAAGAACCCTGCGAAGTGATTGTCGTGACCGACAGTAAGTACGTTCAGCAGGCTTTTGAAAAAAATTGGTTGAAAGGCTGGCAAAAAAACGGCTGGCTCACCGCTAGCAAACAACCCGTCAAAAACCGAGAACTCTGGGAACGGCTGCTGGCACTCACCAAAACCCACGAGGTGAAATGGTCATGGACCAAAGGACACGTTGGACACGCCCTGAATGAACGCGCCGATCAACTCGCCAACCAAGCTCGAGATTTGGTGATGGGCAAGAAAACGAGCAAGCTTTGATGCCTCGAGATTTTTGTTACTCGGGACAAAGTCACGAACAGTTTCTCACCACGAACCCGAGAAATCACTATCCCCAAGGGCGAACACGAGGTTCGCCCCTACATTTATTGTTGCGTTTTTTGTTATGCTTCCCCAATGCTTTTTGAAGGTTACGAACTGCGCGACATCACCAACCCCAACGAACTCGAGTTGCTCGAGGAAGTCCAAAAAGCCGCCTGGGGTTACGATGACCGCGAGGTCACGCCAGGCTCGTTGATGGTCGCCAGCGTGCATTCTGGTGGCATTGTGGTGGCGGCTTTTCCCGGCAACTCGAGTACGCCCGTCGGTTTTGCCTTCGGCTTTCCTGCCGTGCGTGGCGGGCGTTTGCTGCACCATTCGCACCTGCTGGCAATTGCGCCCGCTCATCGTGGCACGGGTTTGGCTCGAGAACTTAAACTCATGCAACGCGCTCGGGCGCTCGAAGCTGGTTTTGACTTGATGACCTGGACGTTTGATCCTTTAATCTCGAGAAACGCGCGGTTAAACCTGGGCAAACTTGGCGCGAGAGCCGTCAGTTACCACGCCGATTGGTACGCGATTCGGGGCGGCATTTACGCGGGGTTGCCCGCAGATCGGTTCATGGTTCAATGGGATTTGCGCCGCGACTCGAGCGAGCATCCCGTCACTCGAGCCAGCGGCGAATTGGCACTGGAAGCCGTAAATGGCAATGTCAACCTTGGTGTCAACCCAAGCAACCTCGAGCTAAACAGTGATTCGATCCTCATCGAAGTTCCACGCGACATCGAAGCCTTGAAGCGCGACCACCTCGAAATCGCTCGAGCCTGGCGTTTGGCGCACCGTGAAGTGTTTCCCGCCTATTTCGCACGAGGTTATGCTGCCACCGACCTTGCCAGCATTGATACCCGTACTTTTTATGTGCTCAAAAAAACTTGAGGGAACGATTTTAAACTTCGCACCGTATTTTAACTCGAGTGAAGTAGATTCAAAACCCGAGAGGAATCAACCATGAACGAAGAAAATTTTAAAGCCAAAGCCGCCAAAATCAGCAGTGAAGACGCCAAGAAAGTGATCGACAGCGCCCAAATGATATTTGGTAAAGTGCTCGGTTCGGACATTCTTAAAGACCTGATTTCGGACGTGACCGCGCTGGTCGAAATGATCCGTGACGTTGTGACTGGCAAATACACCGCCGCACCTTGGGCAACAATCTCCGCCGCCGTGTTCGCACTTCTTTACCTGCTCAGTCCATTTGACCTTATTCCCGACATCATTCCAGTTCTGGGCTTGACCGACGATGCCGCCGTGATTGCGCTGTGTTTGCGACTGACCCGCAACGATCTTGACAAATACCGCGTTTGGAAGCTCGAGCAGCAAAGTGACAAGGAAACCAAAACGGTGAATGCCGATTCAAAACCCAGCTAACAATCTGAGAATCTCGTAGGGGCGCTGCTCGAAAGGGCGCAGCAAGCAGCGCCCCTACGTCGTAATTGGTTACAGTGTCTCGAGTGCGTCGGTGACTGCAAGATTCAAGGCTTCGCCAACGCCCTTGTAGGTCAGTTTGCCATTGCGGGTGTTCAAACCTTTCAGCAACGCGCCGTCGTGTTTAAGCGCTTTAATGCCGTGATCTGCAAGTTTCAGGGCATAACCGATGGTTTGATTGGTCAGCGCAAACGTGCTGGTGCGCGGCACAGCCCCAGGCATGTTCGCCACGCCGTAATGCACCACGCCATCAACCACATACGTCGGGTCGTCGTGGGTGGTGGCATGAATGGTTTCGACGCAACCGCCCTGATCGACGGCAACGTCCACAATCACACTGCCTTCGGGCATGGTGGGCAGCATGTCTTTGGTCAGCAAATGTGGTGCTCGAGCGCCAGGAATCAGAACCCCGCCAACCACCAAATCCGCCAGTTGAATCACTTCGCGGATGTTGGCTTCGTTGCTCGCCATCGTTTGGACGCGTCCACCGAAAATATCATCGAGGTACGCCAGACGCCTGTGCGAAACGTCCATGATGATGACTCGAGCGCCCATGCCGACCGCAATTTTGGCGGCGTTCGTGCCGACCACACCGCCGCCGATAATCACCACGCGCCCTGGAATCACGCCAGGAACACCACCGAGCAGCACGCCGCGCCCACCGTTGGGCTTCAGCAGGCACGCCGCACCAACTTGCGGCGCGAGCCGACCTGCAACCTCTGACATGGGCGTCAAAAGCGGCAATGAACCATCCTCGAGTTGAACTGTTTCGTAAGCCACCGCCGTTGTGCCACTCGAGATGAGGGCTTCGGTCAGGTCTTGATCGGCTGCCAGGTGAAGGTAGGTGAACAGCAGCAAATCTGGGCGCAAGAATTTGTACTCTTCATGAATCGGTTCTTTGACCTTGACGACCATCTCGGCGTGCCAAGCCTCAACCGCGCTCGAGACAATTTCCGCCCCCGCTTTTTGATACTCGAGGTCGGTGATGCCCGAGCCGACACCCGCGCCCGTTTCGACCAGCACGGTATGCCCGCGTTTGAGCAGCGCCGCAACGCCGCCTGGGGTCATGGAAACACGGTTTTCTTTGACTTTGATTTCTTTGGGAATGCCGACAATCATAATGTCCTCCTCGAGCAACTTGACTTGACATTTGTATTTTAGGAAGAGAAACCAAACTCGAGAATGGGTTTTGACAGGCTGTTCGGATTTGTGGGTTTTGAAATTTTAAGTCAAAATGCATTTATGGTTTACGATTCGCAATTGATTCCCGACGAAGCCGACAAAGCCATTTTGCGCGAACTGCAACTCGACGCCAGAATTTCTTATTCCGAACTTGCCAGACGTATTGGCAGAAGCACCCCCACGGTGATCGAACGCATCCGTAAACTCGAGGATGCTGGCATCATTGTCGGTTCGAGCATACGCCTGAACCTCGAGAAACTCGGTTTTGGTGTGACTGCCCTGATTGAAGTCAAAACAGACCCGATGCGCTACGAAAAAGTGCTCGAGTTTGCCCGCAACCGCGAGGAAATCCGCGAGTGTTACTTCGTGACAGGGGAGAGCAGTTTTGTCTCGAGGGTGATTGCACCAAGCATCGCGCATTTGCAAGAATTGATTCAAACCTTTTCGCTGTATGGCAGCACCCGAACCAGCGTGGTGCTGTCCAGTCCGATCATCAAAGATTTTTTTGACCTCGAGAAAATGAAATCCTAAAACTTGAGCTGCGATTCAGTTGTATGCGCCATCGTGATCGGTAAAAATACCCAAAAATCGCAAGACGTTGCCATCACGCCTTGCCGCCAAGCGGACTTTTTGCGAAGCCCGCAGCGTGTAATAGTCTTTGTTTTCAAGCCATTCCCAGTTTAGACCGTTGTCTTGATAAACCTGTTCCCAGGTCATTCGCACCAACTTCCTTAAAGTGCTGATCACTTTGGTCAGATCGGATTTCTCGAGCGCAAACAGGTCTTTTTGGAAATTGGCGTTGTTTAAATCAATTTCGATCATGAACGCTGAACCTTGGATTTGCCGCGCTTGCGTTTTTCAGTGTTCTTCAGGGCTTTGTCAAACAGTGTTTCCATTTCTTCAGCCGTTGTGACTCGAGTGGCGGTGCTTTCGAGTTGCTTTAGACCCTCGTCAATTCGGGCAGCGTTTTGTGGTGTGTGCATCCAGAGTTCATCGTGCGGAATGACCGATGCGGTTTTGATACGCCAAACGCCAGGTTCGGTTTGTGTGACCAGCACATGTTGCCCCGCAAATTCTTTGCCCAGATAAATTTGACCACCCGCACCGACGGTTTTGACTTGAGATTTCATGGTTTCATTGTAGCAATGTTTCAGTATTTTCAAAAACGACACCATTCACTGCCATGCCCGAACCACTTTCAACCTCGAGCCATCACCTTCAACCACCGCCACCAACTGCCCCGCCAGCGTCAGAACAACTTGCCCAACAGCCTCATGCTCGAGTTTTTTGCCGTCTCGAGCGTCTTTGGCTTGCTTGGGACTGACTTCAATTCTGGGCATCTCGAGCGCGTCCAATTCGGGAATTGGCGTTGTGCTGCCTAAATCCTCAAGTTCGACGGCTTGCTCGAGTTTAAATTTCCCAACCCGCGTGCGAATGAGACCTGACAAGTGCGCGGGAACTTTCAGCACCTCGCCAATATCCCGCGCCAAACTGCGCAAGTACGTGCCGCTTGAGACTGAAGCGAAGACCAGCAGCGTCGGAAAGTTGCCCAACGGTGTTGGCAAAGGGTGCGGAATGCCTTCAGTCACAGCCTCGAGATTTTTACCGTATTTAATCAGCTCGAGCTTGTGAATCGTAACGTTTCTCGGCTCGAGTTTCACCTCTTTGCCCGCCCGCGCAAGGTCGTAAGCGCGTTCGCCATTCACATGAATGGCGCTAAAAATCGGCGGCATTTGCTGTTGCGCCCCGACAAACCTCTCGAGTACCGTTTCAAGCTGCGCACTCGAGAATTCTGGAACGGCTTGTGTCTCAAGGATCGGACCTTCGGCATCGAGCGTCGGTGTGCTCGCGCCCAAACTGATGAACGCCAAATAATCCTTGGAATCGGCGGTCATGAACTGCACCAATTTGGTGCTCGAGTCTGTGGCGATCACCAAAACCCCAGTTGCCAGCGGGTCGAGCGTGCCCGTATGCCCAACACTTTTCGTGCCAAGTTGCTTGCGGGCAATTGCCACCGCATCGAACGAAGTCTTGCCAAGCGGCTTGTTGACGATGTAAATACCCATGCCAAGCATCCTGTCATGCTTTTTATTGGCGTGCAAGAAGCCGTTTAACTCATTTCCCGACAAGCACGGTAAATATCTTTCCAACCGTCGCGTTCTTTGACCACCGTCTCGAGGTACTCGAGCCAGACCACACGGTCTTGCACTGGGTCTTTGATGACCGCGCCGATCAGCCCTGCGGCAACGTCGGCAGCTCTCATCGTGCCGTCGCCAAAATGCGCGGCGAGCGACAAGCCCTGGTTCATGACCGATATGGCTTCGGCGGTGCTCATCGTGCCGGTTGGGGTTTTCAGTTTGGTTTTACCGTCTGTGGTCACACCGTCGCGCAACTCTCGGAACACAGTCACCACCCTGCGGATTTCCTCGAGTGCAGGTGGAAGCGCGGGAATCTCGAGGGCGCGACCGAGCGATGCGACCCGGGTTTGGACAATGTTGACTTCATCCTCGATGCTGTCTGGCACTGGCAACACCACGGTGTTGAAGCGTCGTTTGAGGGCGCTCGAGAGTTCATTCACGCCCTTGTCGCGGTTGTTGGCGGTGGCAATCAAATTAAAACCTTTGACCGCCTGCGCCTCGAGTCCCAGTTCTGGAATGGGCAGGGTTTTTTCGGACAGAATGGTGATGAGCGTGTCTTGCACATCGGCTGGAATGCGGGTCAGTTCCTCGAGTCTGGCGATTTTGCCTTGTCGCATGGCTTTGACGACCGGGCTTTCGACCAGCGCCGCGCTCGAGGGTCCGTCTTTCAAAAGCAGCGCGTAATTCCAACCGTAACGAATACTTTCTTCGCTGGTGCCCGCCGTGCCTTGCACCAGCATGGTGCTGTCGCCCGAAATTGCCGCCGAGAGGTGTTCGCTGACCCAACTTTTTGCCGTTCCTGGCACGCCCAAGAGCAGCAATGCGCGGTCGGTTGCCAGGGTTGCCACCGCAATTTCCATCAGGCGCGAATTGCCAACGTATTTGGGCGTGATCTCCACGCCATTACTGAGCTTCCCGCCCATCAGGTAGGTCAGCACCGCCCACGGCGAAAGTTTCCACATTGGCGGTTTTTGTTTGCTGTCAAATGTTGCCAGTGCCTCGAGTTCGTGGGCGAATTGATTTTCGGCGTGTTGGCGTTGAACTTCGCTCATGGGTGTTCTCCTTGAAAGGCTCGTTGGAGTTCGATTCGGAAACGTAACGTCTCGAGGGTTGTTTCCAGGTTTTCAAAATGGTTCTTGAGGTTGAGCGTACCAAGAATCTCGAGTGCCACGTTTGGGTTCATGCTTTGGCTGTAGGTTTTGAGGTGCGCTTGAAGTCGGTAATCGCCAGAATTGTATTTGTTCAGTTCGGCTTCGGTTTTTTTGTCGCGTTCAAGAAAATATTGTTTGACCCGCTCGCAAATTGCGCGGGTCAGTTCGGCACTCCAATCTTCAAAACCTGTGACCAGAAAGTACGGGCTGTCTTCGTGCTCGAGTGGTGGTTGTGGCAGTTTTAATCGCAACAAGATAAATTGCTCGAGTTCGGTCGGGGTCATGACAAAGCTGTAATCGGAAAGTTGAAATTCGGCTTTGCCACTTTGTTTTAACGCGTCTGCCCAAGCCAGGTTGTAACGATAATGCTTTAAGCTCGAGCGCCAGGCTTCCAAAATCAATTTTTGGTATTCGTGCTTGTTGGTGGCAGACACCAGTTCTGCGGGTGTGGCATTCAAAGATTTTTCCCAAAACCCGAGCGGTGTGATCTCGAGCATTTGCTTTAACCAAAATGCTTTTTCACCAATTTTTTGCCAACTCGCTGGTTTGGGTTCAATCCCGTCGCGCTGCATGGCTTTGTCGCAGCTTTCGGGCAATATCACCTCGAGTTTGGCTGCCGTGCCTTTTTTCAGTCCCAGTAATCCAGCTTTGCCTTCGGGCGTGTATTTCAGCAACGGCGTCACTCGAGCTTTCATCCGTCCCATCAACCTCGAGTCTGGAAGTTTGGTCAAAAGTTTGGCAGCGCTTTCGCGCACGTCTTTGCCTTTATCGTCCAGCGCATTCTCGAGAAAATCTTCGTCGGTCATTGACAGATTGACCTCGAGCGTTGCAATCAAATCGTTGCGAACTTTGGCAGGTTCTTGCTTCCAGACCGCCTCGAGTTTTTGCAGGGCTTGTTGTGGGTCAGAACCGCGCAATGTGTACAAAAAATCGCGGCGCTGGGCAGGAAAACCCAATTCCCAAACGCTTTGGTCTAAACTCGAGCCAGAAACCCATGCGCCGTACTCGAGGTGTTTGGCGAGCCATAAACCCCTCGCCCCGAGGATTGGCAGGACATGTTCCCGCAAGCTCGAGTCGAAATTGGCTTTTTGAATGACGCTTCCCAGCAGTTCAAACGGTGCGCGAAGTTTGGTTTTGGCGCAGAGCTTTAGGCATTCGGTCAGTTGTTCGCTTCGAGCATTCAGACACTCGAGCAACAGGCTTTGTTGTGCTCGAGAAAGTGCTGGAAGTATTTCAGTCTCGGCTTGTTCAAGTGTTGGCTCGAGTGTGCGATTCAGTTGCTGTCCAGCTTTTTTGTATAATGCCAAAGTCGCGCTGGCGCTGAGCAGCGCCGCCTCTGGATTGCCCGAGTCGATACCGTGTAAGAATTCCAATTCGAACAAATTTGGTTTTTGTCTTTCCGTGCCGAGCAAGGCGCTCGAAATCAGGCTTTGCCAGTTGGTTGCCAAGCTCATGCGTCCTCCGAACTGTGGGTTTGCGCAAAAATTCCGTCGCTCGAGTGGATCATGAGTGGCAAGAGGGTTTGACCGTCGAATTCGCCAAAAACCGTGATCGGGTGCCCGCCAGAAACCGCCAGCAAGTTTGGCATCTGGTCGTGATTCGGATGCAACGCCAAAACCTGGTCGCTCGAGTCACGCAACAGCCAGGTTTCAACAATTTTTTGCGGGGTCAAACCCGAGACGGTGATCGGAATTCGTTCCAGCCACGGTTGAGCCGCAACTGACTTTGCGTATTTCTCGAGCATGGCTTCAAAATTCGGCAAGCCATCAAGTGTTTGGGTGACACGCCCCAGGTCACGTTCGGCTTTTTTGATGACGGCTCGGGTTGGATGGTTGCTCGGGAAAAACACCAATTCTCCAAGCAAAATACTGGTCGGCTCGAGAATTCGTTCAAAAGGCAGATTGCCGTGCGCAAAATCGAGCAGCATGGCGTACTGTCCAGATTTTTCGCCGTGCAGCCACGCCCGTCTCGAGCGTAAACGATCCTGGCGTTCTTCAACAATTCCAAGCACCTGCCAGTGGTCTTGAACCCCAGCTTGCTCGAGCAATTCGTCTTGGCTTTGGGTAAAACCGATGGCGCTGCGCACATCGGCTTGCACGGGTTCTGGCAATGATTCAAGCCTCGAGTACGCCTCGCAGAGCAAGTGAATTTTTGCCAGTCGCTCGAGCAGTCGTTCTGCCCAGCCTTCGCCGCCGCCGGCAATGCCCGCCAGTTCGCGCACCAGTCGCGCCGCGCCCGGAGCTTGGGCATCGATCAACCTTGCAGCCACGCCATCCCAAAACGAGTAGGGTTTATTTTGCACGCTCGAGAGTCCAGTCCGTATCAAGTCACGCAACCACACCGAGAGTTCCTCGAGTCCGGCGCTAACTTTTTTGCCCCTGGCGGCAATGCGTTTCTCACCAGCTTTCGGGTCGGCGGCAACCTCAGCTTTTTTGATTTCATTGGCGTCGCTGCGTTTTGTCCGCCCCTCGAGCCATTCTGTGACCCAGGCAGGTGGGGTGTCCTGGGTAAAAGCCCCAGCGTCACTTTGCAGCAGCAAAAACAGCCCCAAGCCGTGCTTGCACGGAAATTTTCGGCTCGGGCAGGAACACTTAAAAGCTGGCTCGAGCGGATCAATTCTGGTTTGATACGGGTTTTTACCGCTGCCCTGGCACTCGCCCCAAATGGCAGTGTCGGTTTTGCCCAAGCCCACCCAGTTTTTTTTGGCAGCCAAACCACGCCCTGCACTGGCAGAACTCGAGTCTGGAGCGAGAGCCAAGATGCGTTCGGGAGTCCAAGATTCGCTCATGATGGTTGTCATTCTATTTTAGCTTTTTTGTCGTGAATGGCGTATGAGGCTCGAGGATTCAGTTTTGGCTGCAAAATTGTTCACTTTTGACTGGGATACTTTACAGCACGTCGCCAAACGACAAATGCTTGTAAGGATTCTGTAAGTACCCTTGATCTACACTACCTCCAGTTACCAATTTAGGGGGAACCAAAGATGCTTAAAAAATTACTGATCGGATTGTTTTTACTGGGAATGTTGTGTGGTGCGGGTTCAATTAGCGCTGGTCCTCTTGGGGCACGTGCAGCAAATCCATCTGAAGACGGTGGTTCAGCCTCGATGACGGCGGATAGTCCAAAAGGCAAAACCATTTTGTGCAGTGGCGGAAACTGCTAAAAAAATCATAAATTTGATGAACCAGGCTTTGGTTTGACTGAAGTCTGGTTTTTTTGTGGTTCGATTTGCCAGATTTAAAAGTTCTTGATTTTTGACGGTCTTCATGATTTACAACCGAGTTTTGGGTTAAGTTGGTTTCAATGTTCCAGGTAGAAGATGCTAGGAAAACTTCCACATAAAAATCTACTTTTGGGGAAATATATGAAGGTCAAGTTTTTATCATGCAAAAAGTAATCAGTGAAACTCCAGCGACGCTAGAGCCGTATACCAAGTTAATTGAAGCTCTAACTTCGTCCAACATGATCGAATCAGACCCTCTTAAGGCACTCGATTCGATCTTGGTGGCTCGAGAATTGGCGTTTGAGTTAAATGATGTAGAGTCGGTCGCTAAATTTTATCAATTTGAAGGCAACTGTCTTTTTTATCTATCGCGTTTTCC
Organism: uncultured Deinococcales bacterium; assembly: GCA_964247135.1. Classification (GTDB taxonomy): domain Bacteria; phylum Deinococcota; class Deinococci; order Deinococcales; family JAAFIG01; genus JANXTZ01. The sequence goes on from CAXTTL010000011.1 coordinate 22,699, forward strand.
AGAGGCACTTAAAGCAACTTACATTGCTCTGGATGTGTTTACCAAATCCGAGAATTATCCTGTGATTATTGCCTGTCAAATTGAAATCGGGCTTTGTTACATGTATCTTGGAGATTTTTCAGATTGCATCGAGTGGCTTGAATTGGCTTTAACAAATTCCAAAACCCATAACAGACCCTTTGGCATCTATACCAGTTTAAGCAATATGCGTGATGCCGAGATAAAATTGGGAAATCTGGAGCAGGCACTTAAATATAGTGAAGATAGTCTCTCTCTAGCAAAAGAACTAAAAAGTGGTTATCGAATTGCCAATGAACAGTTAGAACTTGGCAATACACATGTCAAATTGGGGCAAAGAGATTTTCATATTGATCCAAAAGAATCTTTAAAACGATTTGAAGTAGGATACCAGCTATTTTGTCAAGCTCATGAAACACTAGAAAAAGACAAAATCTATGGTTTTGAGGTGGCTATTTTAAATGCAAAAACCACTGTATTGGCTGAATTGGGTCAAATTGAACAAGCATTCAGCACCAGTGAATTGGCTTTATTAGAAGCAAAGAATAACGATGATCCCTCACTTAGAGCAGATTGTGAAAAAATCAGGGGTTGGCTCTACTTCAAAACAAATCAAAACACCAAAGCACTACATCACTATGAAAAAGCGCTCGAAATTTACGTTTCGATTGGTAAAAAAGATGAAGTTGCCAGCATTCACCGTGAATTGGCAAAAGTTTGCAAAGCAAATCATCAGTATATCGAAGCTTTAGAGCACCTCGAGAAATTTTATGCGTTGGACGCTCAACTTCGCTCCGATGCCGCCGAACGTCGGGCGCAGGCTTTGGCGGCAAAACTTGACCTCGAGAAAGCCCGTCACGATGCCGAAATGCACCGTGTGCGCAGTGAAGAATTGGCGGCGCTCAATTTGCAATTGCAAAATCAGGCGGTGCTGCTCGAAAAACTTGCCAGGGAAGATGAGTTGACGGGTTTGGCGAACCGGCGCAAGCTCGAGGAATTTGCGATTCAGGCTTTCGCCGAATCCAGGGTGAACCATTCGACGCTTTGCATGGCAATCGCCGATTTGGATTTTTTTAAGGGCGTCAATGATCGTTTTGGTCATGCCACGGGTGACAATGTCATGCGGGTTTTGGGTGCGATTTTGCGGGAGCATTGCCCAGAGGGCGCTTTGGCGGCGCGGTTTGGTGGCGAGGAGTTTGTGCTGATCTTGCCGTACACCAAAGCGGAGGATGCGTTTGTGTTGTGCGAGAATATTCGGATCAGTTTGCAAAATTACAACTGGAAACAGCTTCATCCGAATTTGGCGGTGACCATCAGTTTGGGTTTGAGTGACTCTCATGAGGCTTCGACCCATGAACGTTTGCTGTCGCTGGCTGATTTGCGGCTTTACGAAGCCAAAAATGCGGGTCGCAATTGTACGCGACCTCAACTGTTGCAAACTTCAAATCAAGCCTAAACCGTTGGTTACTCGAGTTCTGGTTTTACGGCTGGCTTTATGCGTGTTAGTTTTTGAGGATGAGCTTAACGCCAAATGAACTTGGTTTTTCAATGCCCGCCGAATGGTTGCCCCATGCGAGTGTCTGGATGGCTTTTCCTGCCGATAATATTGAATGGCTTGGGCATCTCGAGGAGGTGCGGCAAGAGTTCGCGGCGTTTATCAAGACACTCTCGAGCTTTGAGTTGGTGCATTTGATCGTGCGCGATAACGAAACTGAAACCGATGCTCGAGCCAGGTTAACGGGGGCAAACGTGGTGTTTCATCGTCTTAATCACAATGATGTTTGGTTGCGGGATTGTGCCCCACTTTTTGTCACCAAAGGTTCCGAGGTCGCGGCTGTGGACTGGGAATTCAACGGTTGGGGCATGAAGTTTGATAGCGAGCTTGACAACAAGATTCCAGATTTTGTGGCAGGGTATCTCGAGATGCCCGTGTTTAAGACGGGCATCGTCATGGAGGGCGGCAGCCTCGAGCTGAACGGCGCGGGTGTGGCGCTGACCACGCGCCAATGTCTGCACTCCAAATTTCGCAACCCAAATTTGACTGAATCCGACCTCGAGAAAGCCTTAAACGATTACTTGGGCATCAAAAAAGTTTTGTGGCTCGAGAATGGTTTGGAGGGCGATCACACCGACGGGCACATTGACACGATCACACGGTTTATCGGTGAAAACACGATCATCACCAGCGTTTGTGAAGACCCGTCCGACGCGAATTTTCAGACCATGCGGGACAACCTCGAGCGACTGAAAACCTTTAGGAATTTGGACGGTAACCCATTCAGGATTCTCGAGTTGCCGCTGCCCAAAAACCGCCTCGAGCATGTCGGCGAGATCGCGCAAAGCGAGGGTTTGCTGGGTCAACGTTTACCGCCGACCTATGCCAATTTTTACATCGCCAACGGCGCGGTCATTGTGCCCACCTATGGCGATCCGAACGACCAGCGTGCGCTCGAGATTCTGAGTCCGTTGTTTCCAGATCGGCAAGTGATTGGTTTAAGCTCCAGGGCGATCATCAATGGCGGGGGCAGTTTTCACTGCGTCACGCAACAACAACCCCTCGCTAAGGCTTAAAGCTTCAGGCGGTTCAAAAGCACCGATTTTGCGCCGTAACGTTTTTGCATTTCGATCAAATCCTCGGGTTGTTCGTCGCCGAAAGCCAGTTTGTTGGAGTGGTGCAGGCTGGTGAAAATATCGACAATTTTGGCGTCAAAATGCGTGCCGGCATTTTCGCGCAGGAACAAAAGCGCCTCGCGGGTGGACATCGGTTCGCGGTAAGGGCGTTTGCTGGTTAAAGCCTCAAAGACATCCAAAACCGTGAGGACTCGAGCCTCGACGGGGATGGTTTCGCCCTTGAGCTGATCTGGATAACCGCGTCCGTCCCAACGTTCGTGGTGGCTGCGCACGGCTCTGGCAATTGGGGCAAAATCTGGGCTGGCATTTAAAAGCACCCGTTCGCCAATGATCGGGTGGCGTTGCATGTCCAGGCGCTCGGTTGGGGTTAAGGGTCCTGGTTTGTTGATGATTTGCTCACTGATTCCAATTTTCCCAAGGTCGTGCAGCACGCCGCTCCAGTACAAAGTCTCGAGGTTGTCCTGATTGATGCCAAGTTCTCGTCCGATGACCACCGCGTTGTATGCCACGCGTTCGGAATGGTCGGCGGTTTTGTCGTCGCGCTCTTGAATCAGTGACACCAGGGCGTGAAGGGTGCGTCCGTAGGTGACGGATAATTCTTGGGCGACACTCTCGATCATGCGCATCCGTTGGCGCAACAAGCTCGAGAGCACGCCCGAAGAGCCGCCGATCAGGCAAAAAAATCCGGTGCGCACCATCCAGGAGAGCGTCGGTTGGGCAAGATTTTTTTCAACCTCGAGCGGCATGAACGGTCCGAGCAGGACACCGCCGATGATGGCGACGATCACCCCGCCGACTGAACCGAACAACAAACCGCCCAACATGACGGGCAGGTACATAAATTGCAGGTAAACGTATTTTGTGCCGCCGGTGCTGTAAACGATTGCAGCAATGCCAAACTCGAGCAAAACCACGATCAATAAAATAATTCCAGAATCGCGCCGCCGCGAGAACAAGGCGTCGGTGAGCCACAACGCAACCTTGGAGGTTTCCAGGGCGGTGGATTTGTCGCTCGAGATGGTGGTGTTGGTCATGAAAGAAATAAGTTTCCTTAATGTGCTTGGATTGGTGGAAGTAAATCATGACACAATTATTGGTTTTTTGCTTTTGGCATGGAGATTGTCTGTTCTTTTCTCGAGCCAGATCACGCTGCAATGGGCGCTTTTGACAAGTGAATGAATTAATTCTAAGAGTTTTTTGAAAAACCAAATGTTTAAATTTGGCACGCCCTAAACGCCGTTCATGCTCAACCAATTTTGAAATGCCAAAAGTCCTCGCTCGAACAAAATCGGACGTTTTTCTTTGCGTCCCAATTTCTTGTTTTTGGCATGTTCTTCTGGGAATTCAGAGCGCTCGAGGTCGGGAATCAGCGCCCAGTTGGTGTTCATGGGTTGAAAATTTTTGGATTCGGCGGTCGCCAGAAAACGTACCAATCCGCCCAACATGGTCGTTGGCGGCGGCGTGACTGGTGTTAGACCTTTGGCAATTCGTGCGGCATTGACCCCAGCCAACCAGCCCGTGGCGGCGCTCTCGAGGTAACCTTCGGTGCCAGCCAAGACGCCGGCGGTCAAGACATTCGGGTGTTCTTTAAATTGCAGGCTCGAGTTCAGTAATTTTGGCGCATTTAAGTAGGTGTTGCGGTGCATCACGCCGTAACGGGCAACCTCGGCGTTTGCCAGCCCAGGGATCAATCGCACAATTTCTTTTTGGTCGCCCCACTTTAAGCCCGTCTGAAAGCCCACAATGCTCCACAGGCGCCCCTCGAGGTCTTCCTGGCGAAGTTGCGCCACGGCATAAGGTTCACGTCCTGTGCGAGGGTCTGGCAGCCCTTTGGGTTTTAACGGACCAAAGCGCGGCGTGTCCACCCCGCGACGCGCAATCTCTTCGATGGGCATACAACCCTCAAAAAACTCGAGTTTCTCCCAGTCGTGCGGCGTGTGCGAACGGGCTTGCTCGAGCGCGGCATAAAAAACCGCGTACTCTTCGCGGTCGAACGGGCAGTTCAAATAATCTGCCTCCTGCCCGTAACGTCCGGCGCGGTAAACAATCTCAAGGTCAATGCCCTCAAACTCGAGCACGGGCGCGGCGGCATCGTAAAACGCCAGACGTTCGTTGTGGGCAAAACGGTTAAGAATATCGTTTGCCAACCCGTCCGAGGTCAACGGTCCGGTGGCGATCACCACCACGCCCTCGGGGACTCGGGTCAATTCCTGGCGCAAGAATTCAATGTTTGGATGCGCATCGAGGGCGTGGGTAATGCTTTGGGCAAAACCTTCCCGTTCGACCGCCAAGGCGTTGCCGGCGGGCAATTTGTGCTCGAGAGCGGCTTGCATGACGTTGACGTTGGCGGCTTTCAGTTCGGCTTGCAACATGCCCTTGGCGTTGGTCTCACCCATGCCGCCCAAACTGTTACTGCACACCAGTTCGGAGGCTTTTGCCGATTGATGGGCGGGCGTCATTTTTTCGCCGCGCATTTCATACAATGTGACCCGCACGCCGCGATCCGCCGCAGCCAGTGCCGCCTGCGATCCGGCGAGTCCAGCGCCAATAACCGTAATTTCGTTCACGTCCAAAGTCTACCGCGTGAAAGCATTCAGCCAAAATGCAAACTGCTGTCACCTTGAAATGGAATGACTCGAGATTGATTTATGGCGTTTCAGGCGTTGGCGGAATTGGCACAACCACAGGGCTTGTACTCACCTCGACCACTGTGCTGACAATTTTGGCGGCTGGTTTTGAGACCGATGCTCGAGCGCCAGTCGTGACCTTGCGACGGTTTGAAACCTTGTTGCTGACTCGAGCGATTGGGCGCGGCGCTGGTCCGACGGCGTACACGGCTTGCCAAGGGCGGTAATTGGTTGAAAGTACATCTTTACGGGTACCGCTGGCATCAATGACCGTGCGGTTGACGCGCACGCCGTAACCGTCGGCGCTCCAGTCCACCTGTTTGCGTGTCCCTGGGCGCAGGCTGTAATCGACCTCGTTTTTTGAGGCTGGCGCGGGCGTGTGCCATAAAATTTGTGGGTTGGAAATCACGACTGTTCGTTTGCTGTTCACGCCGTACAGTTGCACCGTGGCGCTGAGTCCTCGGGCGCTGGCACGGACCAAAATTGGACCGCCCGTGTCGTTTTTCATGCGCAGGTTAAGGCTGGGTTGATAGACGGCGGCGTCCATGCCGATGATCGGGTCGTAATAATGCACGCGGTAGGCGTGTTGGTTGCGTTCAATGATCGGCAGACCGGCTTTGTACAATGCCCTGAAGGCGGTGGTGCTGGCTTGGCAGACGCCGCCGCCAATGCCTTTAACGGTGCGTCCCTGGGAAATAATCAAGCCCTCGGCAAAACCATTCTCGATGCCGATATCACCCACCGCGTCGTTAAAATTAAACTCTCCGCCCGTGGGCACCACATAACCGTTCAAATGCCCGATGGCGGTGTAAACATTTTGAATCCGTGCCGATGGAGAACCGTAAAACGTCGTGGTGGCGCTCGAGATTAAGCCAAACGATTTTGGGTCGGGCAAACTTGCGCTGGTGATGCTGGGTTTGTTGACAATCACGGGCAGCACGATTTGCGTGGTTTCGGGGTTTAAAATTTCATTGGCGACCAGCTTCGCGGCAACCGTTTGATCGAGTTTAAAACCGAGTTGGTCTTTGGTTTTGACAAAACTCGCACCAGCGCTTTTGTACCTGGCATTGACGGGGTCGCGGTCAAACCTCGAGCTGACCTTGCCCAAGGTTTTTGCAATCGCAATATCGTCTGGAATTAGACCATCGCGTTTGATAAAAAACAAATTCCTGACCTCTTCGGCGTTTAAGCTCTGAACCAGATTTTTATCCGTACCTGGCGGTATGTACTGTAAAACCACCTTGCGCACCAACAAATTTGCTTTTTCGGCGACCGGCTCGAGGTCGGCTTTTTTCAGTGCCGCCGGAACGGCAATGGTTTGCAACTCGAGTTCTCTCAGGTTGGGGTTATTGACAAAATTTTTGATTGCGCCCGCGAAATCCAGGCTTTGACCGGTGGTATCGGTGCGAACCACGTATTGACCGCCGGCAACCACGATGGCGGCATTTTTGGCGGCAACAGTAAAGGGTTCTGATAGCTCCTTCAGCCGCGTTTGAAACTGTGCCGCGTCCACCTGGGCAATCAAGGGCACATTCACGCTCGAGAGGCGCTTGCCCAAATTCTCGAGCAGGTTGCCGTTGCGCCCGACATCAAAAGCGGCTTGGGCGGTGACTGCGGCGTTCGGTTGCCAACCCAATTCGTTGGCGGCGACCTCGAGTGACTTTGCGCCCGCCTGGACTTTGATGGTTGGCGGTATTTGGGTTTTAAAGCTGCCCTTCAGTTTTGTTTTGGCTTCAAACAGGGTTAAACCGCCCAGGCTCACGCCAGCGGCGCTAACAAGCGGCAAAATACGGCTGGCATTATAGGCTTCAAAGCCAGCCCAGCCAAGACCCAGCCCAGCCACAATTGAAATTGGAACGATCAATCTGTAATTCATATCAGTCATAGTTTACCCGAGTTTTCTGATAATTTCTTCAGCCTAAATGCCTGACACAAACCATTAAATCATGAATTTTTAAAAGCAACGGTGCTGTGGACTACCTCAAGAAAAACGCGTCCATGACGGCTGATTCGAGCTTTACAAGCCGTGTCTCATGTTTTGGCGGTATTCTGAAAAGCCAGTCTTTCATGAGCTTACCCTCGACTCAAATTCAGTCAATTCTCGCTCGGCGCTTTGGTGCAGTGTTGGCGAAGCGTGCCGGTTTGGCGCTCGCCGTCACCGGCGAGGCTGGCATCGGGAAAAGTTTTGGGGTCAATCGGGCACTCGAAGAAATTTCGGTTCAATTCCTTCAATTTCATGCCAATTCCAACCTCGAGCAGTGGCTGAAGACCATTCCAAAAGCAAAAAAACTTCCTGACTGGGCACTCAACATTCTTGAAAAGACGGACGCCGAATTGCCTTGCAGCGAGGCTTTGATCAATGCCCTGATTGCCAACATGACGTTGCTTGCGCCGTTTGTCCTTTATCTCGAGGATGTCCATGAAGCCAAACCGGAGCGCCTGGCATTGATCGAAAAACTGGGGACAGCCGTGACCGCCATCAAGGGCGTGGCGTTGGTCGTGACCAGCCGTCGGGTCGTCCCAGCCGGATTCTCGGGTTTTCAACTGCTGCCACTCGAGTCAACCCAGTCCAGAGCACTGTTGGAACAAGCCTGCGGCGCGGTTTTGCCAAGCGAAAGTCTGGATTATATTTTTGCCAGGGCGCAGGGCAACCCACTGTTCACGCTCGAGTTTTTAAAGTATTTAACGCGCCACGGATGTTTGTGGTTTGATGGCACACTCTGGCATTGGCGGGCACCCGCAGGTGATGTTGTCCCAGTGACCGTCGAAGCCTTGATCGGGCAAATGATTGAGGGTCTACAGCATTCACCCGAGGTCAGGACCCTGCTCGAGGCGCGAGCGGTTTTGCCCATGCAAATGCTCGAGCCTGAAAAATCCTGGTTTGCGTTGAGCAAACTGAGCCGCCAAACGTTTGCCAGCACGCTCGAGCTGCTGGAAAACGAAGGCTTGTTGCGCGGTGGTGATTTTGCCCATCCGTTGATCCGTGAGGTGGTGCAAAATGGTATTTCTGGCATTCGCCGCGCCGAACTGGCAAGAATGGTGCTGCAACACTTGGATGAATCGCAGCTTCAAGTCGCTGCCGGTTTTGTCGGTGATGCAGGCTTGCCCGTGGCGGAACAACTCGAGGTGCTCGAAAAAGCCATCGCCCAAGCCAAAGCCCAAAACAATCCCAGACTCGAGGCGGCTTGGTTGCTGCAATCGCTCGAATGCGCCATGCCTCAAGACCGAGCCGATTTGGCGGTTCGGGCGGCAAGGTTACTCAAAAAATTTGATTTGCCCCAAGCCATTCGGGTTGCCTCCATCGCCCTCAATTCAAAGCCAAATGATGCTGAGGCGGTCTACCTGCTGGCAACCCTCAAAGCCACAGCGGGCAAATTGCTCGAGGCTGAGGACTTGATCGCCCAACTGCCAATCCCAACTCGAGCATCCGAGTTTGGACTCAAACAGCATTTGATCGTTCGCAGCAACGGCGATGACCAGGCTGGAGCCTATTCGATCTGGCAGCAATTGCAGGCTGGCGGCTACCTGATCGATGCCGAAATTGCCAACCAGGCGGTACAGACCGTGTACCTGCACGGTGATATTGGGCAAGCACTCGGGTTGGCAGATTTTGCTTTTGAAAAGCTCCAGTTGCCAACGCACAACCGAGCCATGATGCTGATCGATTTTTATGCTCGCTATTATTTTGAACAGGGCGATTACGACCAAGCCGAGCAACGCATCTCAATGGCAATCGAATTGCTCAGAACCCAGGATGATCCGCGCATTCTGGCGCTGGCAATTGGCAACCGTGGCATCGTCCGAGGTTCGCTCAACCGCGAATTGGAAGCCATCGAAGATTTCAAAGAGGCTGCCACCACGTTTGCGTCAATCGGCTTGACCCTCAAGTTCGCCGAGTGTTTAAACCAGTTGGGTACGACTTATTCCAACCTCGGTGATTTTGCCCAAGCCGAACGGGTGCTGCTCGAGGCGCGAGATATTTTGCGCCCATCCGAAATTGTTTACAGTTTGGCGAAATGTGAGAGTGCACTCGCCATGCTCTACGCCAATTGGTTGCCGCCCTACGGCGCGAGCCTCTGCCTCAAGCACGCCCGAGCCGCCCTAAATTACGCCAGAAACTTGAAAAACCCAGTGGTGTTCGCCCATTATTTAGCCACCGCCGCCATTGCTGAAGCCGCCCACGGCGACCCGCTAAAAGCCTTGGACCATGCCCAAGAATTAATCGGTATCGCCCAAAACCTCGAGAATCCTCGGGTGCAGAAAATGGCGCAGCACGCCTATGGCATGGCTTTAAGTGCCAATGGTAAAACCGAACAAGGTTTGAGCGCCCTGAGAAAAGTGCTTGAAATCGAGCGTGAAAGCCAAACTTTTGAACTGAGCGACACTATTTTGCTCGAGATTGACCGCATCAGCCAAAATTTCCAGTCGGCACAAACCAGAATCGAGCACTACCGAAAAAACAACCAACGAATGCTCTTGACGCTTGCCGAACGATACTTTCCCAGCTTGGTTCAAGATCAAACCAAGACCGAGCTTCAAATGCCGCACACGCCAGCTTTGGGATTGTTGGTGCTCGGACCTTTTGGCTTAACCAAGCATGGTCAGACCGTGCCCTACCGTGGTCGCAAACGTGCCGAGTTCCTGCTGTACCTGCTCGAGACTCGAATCGCTGGACGCACTGAAGCCAGCACCGACGAATTGATCGAAGTGCTCTATCCAGACCTGCCTGACACGGATGCCAAAGCCTCGCTCAAGCAACTGGTGTACTTGGTGCGGCAACAATTTGGCAGCAACGTGATTCAAAGCACACCGAGCGGTTACGCCCTGGAAGATGCGGGAAGCGACATCGAAGCATTTTTTGCAAATGGTGACGCGAGCCTTTGGCGCGGCAAGTATTTGGCTGGCATCGGGGACGGTTGGATTCCGAGCGTCACGGATGCCGTGGTTCACGCCCTGCAAGCCAAAGTCGAAATGCTCTCAACCACCGACGTCAAAGAGGCGGGGCGCCTGGGTAAAATGTTGCTCGAGATGCAAACCTACGACCTGGACGCGCTCGAGTTGACGCTTCGGGCACTGATTGCCACCAAGGAGAACCCCAAGCGTTTGTACCTCGAGATGATTGAGCGTTTTCTTGAGGTCGGAGAAGAATTACCCGATACCATTGCGGCGTTTTTGGCAGGGCGCGAAGGCAAGCTCGAGACAAGGCTGAGACAGAAAACTTAAAACTTGTGACCAAAATATAACCGAGCGGGCGCGATTCTGGGTTTGCCAATTGGCAGGAGGTAAACCTTTATGAGGGCAATACAAGACTTTAAATTCTTAACCCACACCAGCCTCAGTCTCGAGGGGCGTTTTAGGACCCAGATTGACCACTTCGAGTGCGAATTGCAATTGAAACTGAATTCAATCGGTTGTCTGGTCGGAGAGTTTCGAGCCGAAGGCGAACGTTTAGAGATTTACGGTGGCGTTCCCAGCCTGTACGGCGATGCTTACGGCTTGATGCGAGAAGGCACGCACCTGCAAACAATTGCGGTCTTTCATGCCATTCCAGACCGAAACGGCGTGTTGCTCGAGCTTGACCTGCCAGGAGCGGGCGACCTGATGAAACTGGGCAATGCCACCAGATTGGTCTTCACCCGCATCAGTCAGTCTCAGCAATCTTTGGGCGATTTGCCAGAACTGAGAACACTCGAGCTGTTGTGAAAAACCCGAGCATCATCACTTCAACAACCCGACCCGCATCAGTTCCTTGCGCACTTCCTCGAGCAATTTTTCTTTGGCTTGGGGGAACGGCAGCATCAAGGTTGCGCCTGCGGCGGCGACATGCCCGCCGCCACCGCAAGCGATGGCAATGTTTTGCGCACTGGCTTGACCCCTCGAGCGCAAACTGAGCTTGGTGCGGTCTCCAAAGTCTTTCATGATGCAGGCAATCTGCGTGCCCTCGGCATTGCGGATGGACGCAATCATGCTTTCGACCTCTTCCCAGGTTGCCCCGACCCGCTCAAGCATCGCCTCGTTGACGTAAGCCGTCACCAGCAGCCCCTCGAGTGGGTAATCGATGGTGGACAGCACTTCGGCTTGCAATTTGTAGTACGAGCGCGGGTTGACCGCCAGGTACTCGTTGATTTCGGTGATGTTCGCGCCGACGTTCATCAGTTCGGCGGCGGCGTGCAACACCTCGGCGCTGGTGTTCGAGAAACGAAAATTGCCCGTGTCGGTCAAGATTCCGGTCAAAACGGGCGTGGCAATGTCAACGTCCCAAGTCACGCCCAGGGCATTCACCAAATCTTGCACGATCAGGGCGCAGGCGGCTTTGTCTGGGCTGACCAGGGCAATCTCGCCAAAACGCGGGTTAGAACCGTGATGGTCAATGTTGATGATTGGAACGCCAGCCTGATTCATCGGCACGCCGATGGTGCGATGCGCCTCGGCAGAATCCACCGACAAGATCAGCGCGTCATCGGGCAGCACCTCAAACGGTGCGAGCAACTCGCCAATTTTGGGCAGCCACTCGAGATACCGTGGGCTGGTCGCCACCGCTCGAGCATCAAGACCGAGTTTTTTCAGTGACCTCGAGCAACCCAGAACGCTGCCGATGGCGTCGCCGTCGGGGTCTTCGTGGGCGGCAACGAAAATCGGTCCTGTCCAAGATTTTAATTTTGCGGCAATCGCCTCTAATTTTTGGGCATATTGTGGGTCGCTGGCGTTGGGGTTCGACATGCCATGATTCTACCGTGCCAACCTCGAGCCGCCAAGAAACACTTGAACTCGAGACCAAGAAAACCATGAAAAGCTGTTCCGCTTGAGGTGCAATATTGCCTTCATCAATTGGGGTTGGGCAATTCATTGGTAGACTCGAGTCATGAAGCATTGGTTGATGAAATCCGAACCCGACGTGTTCGGCTTTGAAGATTTGCTGAAGGCAAAAGACCAAACCACCCCCTGGGAGGGCGTGCGCAATTATCAAGCCCGCAATTACATGCGCGACACCATGAAAACAGGCGATAAGGTGCTGTTTTACCACAGCAGCACCAAAATCCCTGGCGTTGCAGGTTTGGCGCAAGTGGCAAGCAAAGCCTACCCAGACCCAAGCCAATTTGATACGGGTGGTGATTATTTTGACCCCAAAAGCACGATTGACAACCCGCGCTGGATGATGGTCAACGTTCAAGCCGTCTCGAGCCTGGAATTTATCAGCCTCGAGACCCTGCGACAAGACCCCAAACTGGAAGGTATGATGCTCTTGCAGCGCGGCTCGAGGTTGAGCATTCAACCCGTCAGCGCCGCGCATTTCAAACATATTCTTAAACTTGGAGGACGCAAATGAACGACATTGACAGTGTGATTCAAACCATGAAAGAGCGTATTTCGGGCGACACGATGACCCAAATCGACGCCGTGATCGGCGTGGACATTGGCGGCAAGGGCGCGTACACGATTGACGCTCGAGCCGTCGGCGGTCAAGGCATGATCGAAGGCGACCCCGCCAGCCACAACCTCGAGAGTCGCTTTAGTTTTGCGATTTCTCAAGATGATTTTGTGAAACTCATGAACGGACAACTGAACGCGATGGCAGCCGCCATGACCGGCAAACTCAAACTCAAAGGCGACATGGCATACGCCATGAAACTCGCGGCGCTGTTCAATTGAGCATGAAACTCGAGAAATTGACCCCAGCCAAAGCTGCCGATGAAGCGGTGCTGAACGCCGCTTTCGCCATTTTGCGCGAACACGGCGTGGGCGACGGAATGCTCGGCGTGTACTTCCGAGAACCCGTGAACAGTTACGTGTTGCAATTTGACGCCGAAAACTCGAGCTACTTTGAATGGGTGCGGGTGGACCTCTCGAGCCTTGATAACCTGCCCGAAGACTTGCTGCTCGAGGCGGCAGGGCGACTTGCCACACGAATTGGGATCACCTATAAACGGTTTTTGTTAACCAAACTCAATTGAACTATATTGGTTTTTTGATGCTCGAGTATGAATCGTGGAAATGTCTCGTTTCTGGCATAACACTTGAATCAGCCTAAGCCTTTGCGCCCATGTGTTGAGTTCAACCTCCATGCCATACTTTTGGTATGACCCGCGAATTCTGGCAAGAGATCATCAACAACAAATACGAAATCTCGAGCGACCCAAGCCCGCAAACCTTACTGCCCGAATTGCTCGAGATGCTGGCATCACCCGATCCAGAATTGCGCGACGGTTTTGCCTACCCAATTCTGGCAACTTGGATTGGGCGCGGCGCATTCTCGCAAGACGAATTGAAATCTGTTTTGGCAACGCTCGAGCAACGCCTCGAAGTTGGTCTGGGCGAAACTGAATCCGATTCCGTGTTCGCCCGAAGTTTTGCGGTGTTGACGCTGGCGGTCTTGGTCAACAATCAAACTTTAGCCCTCGAGCAATCCGAAGTTCGGCGTTTGCTCGAGGTGTTCTTGAATTATCTTGAACGTGAACAGGATTTACGCGGTTTTGTTCAACCTCAAGGTTGGGCGCACGCTGTGGCACACACCGCCGATTTGCTCGACGAGTTTGCGGTCAATCCGCACGTCCAGAGCGTGGAACTCGAGAAAATATTGAACGCCATCAGTAACAAAATTCCAGCCAAAATCGTTTGGTTGTTCGATGAAGAAGACCGACTCAGTTACGCTGCCACTCGGGTTATGGGGCGTGGATTGCTCTCGAGCGAAAGGATTTCAGAAATTTTGGACGCTCTGGTGTTACGCGTTACTCAAGCCGACGGGCAAAAATCAAACACCATTCCACGACACAATGCCAAAGCATTCTTGCGAAGCTTGTACTTTCAAATCTTAAAACTCGAGCCAGATTCAAAACACCTCGAGTTGATTCTGGTGGCGCTCGAGAAAATCAATTGATCGTTCAATCGCTGCTGTCAGATCGAGCAAATCCGTGAGCGATGTCTTTCTCGAGTTGCGCCCAGCCTGCCGAATCCAAGTTTTGGTAATGGGCGTACATTTTTTTGATCGGTTGAAGCTCTGCCTTTCTCAAGGCATCCTTTCCGCTGTCGCTGAGACTCCAAACCGTGCCAAAAAGCTTTTTTTGCTTCTCGACCATTCCACGTTGCAATAGGTTGTTGCGCATCAAATCCACAACAACCACGGACGGATATTGATTGCCAAACAATTCAAACACCAAGTCAGAGACTTCCAGGGGTTGATCTTGAGGCTTGTCAAGAATGGTTGCCTCGAACATGTTGTTGTGCCAAGGGTTGTGATTTTGCAGTCGTTGCAAATGCGACCTGGGTTTTTGAAGTCCAGCCACCGATTTTAAGATGCCGCCCATCAAGCTTCCGACTTTGCCCAAACCGTTCAATTGATCCAAAGTCTGTGCCATCCCCTTTGATTCCAGTTGCTTGAGCTGGAGCGTCTGAACCGCAAGGTTCGCCAAAATGCCAGCACGCACCAGTTCGATTGCCAAAAGCCTTCGGTTGACTTTGCGTTTGTTGGTTAACACCTCCAACGAACTGATTTCTGGCGAGGCTCGAGGTTGAACAAATTGATCGGCGTGTAAATAAACCAACTCACTTGGCGAGAGTCCACTCATTCCATGAGTGTAACGTTTCAGGCAGCCTATCCAGTGTCGAAATCGAACATGCTTAGTTTTTTTCAACCCGACCCACGTACCGAATCAAATCGAGCTGCGGCGGGTCAAAACCCAACTGCCGAGTCAGCAGCATGATTTGTGCGGTGTGTCTGACTTCATGTTGCATCACGTGCCAGAGCACCTCACCCACCGAAAAAAATTCTTGCCCTGTTTTTCGAGGCATTGAAATTTTAGCGTTCAGCATTTCAGGCTCAAGTTTTTCCAAGTATCCCAAGGTGCTTTTTTCGACCGCCACCCAGTACTCGAGCATCCAATCAAGGCTGTCGCTGGCATGGTTTGCCTTTTCAAAATCTTGTGGGAAACCGCTGGTGATTTCCCAGATGGGCTGGTCTTTTAGAATATCCTCGTGAAGCCAGGAATCTTCGATGATCGGGATGTGAACCACCAAGTCCTTGATCGAACGAAAGCGCGTGCCAGGAATCACATCCCTCGAGATGGCTTCATCTGGCAATGACCGCAAGAACGTGAACAGATCGCGGCGTGAACGCACCAAATAATCATAAAAAATCTTTTCGGTCATGAAAAACCCCAAACATCGCACAGCCAAAACCCGAGCGACCCACTCGAGACTGATGGATTTGAACGATTTTAGATTGAGTCAATTGCGGTAAATCTTGCCAAAAAATGGTTGGTTGACCAATGATACAGCAACCAACCGCTTATTGGGTTTTGCGAGCCATTCTTGCCGTCAGCCAAGCTTAAACGTGACCACTGATGTTGTGCGGTTGGTACAATTCCTCGAGCTTCACCACCTCTTCAGGGCTTAACTTCAACTCGAGCGCCGCAATCGCATCCTCGAGGTGATTCATTTTGCTCGCGCCGACAATCGGTGCGGTGATAAATGGTTTCTCGAGCATCCAAGCCAGCGCCACCTGGGCATTTGACACGCCTCGAGCGGTGGCAATTTCGGTCACACGATCCACAATGTCAAAGTCGCTGGCGCTGTAGAGCGTTTCCGCAAAGGCATCGCTGTTGGCTCGAGCCGAAAGTTTCTCGCCCTCTCGGGTGCGGTTGCCGGTCAGCGTGCCCCTCGCCAGCGGACTCCAGGGAATCATGCCCACGCCCATGTCCTCGAGTAGCCCAACCATTTCACGCTCTTCTTCGCGGTAGAGAAGATTGTAATGATTTTGCATCGAAACAAATTTTGTAAAGCCGTGTTTTTCGGCAATGTGCTGCATTTTGGCAAACTGCCAGGCGTACATGCTCGAGGCGCCGATATAACGAACCAAACCAGACTTGACCAGATCATGCAGCGCTTCCATCGTTTCCTCGACGGGCGTGTTCGGGTCAAAACGGTGAATCTGATACAAATCAAGATAATCCATCTCGAGGCGCTTTAAACTGTCATGCACCGCCTGAAAAATGTGCTTGCGCGATAAACCCTGCCCGTTGGGTTTGTTGCCGCCGACCGAAAAAAAGACTTTGCTGGCAACCACCACATCTTCCCGTGCGGCGTATTTTTTCAGTAACTTCCCCGTAATCACTTCGCTCGCGCCGGCGCTGTAGGCGTTGGCGGTGTCAAAAAAGTTGATGCCAGCCTCGATGGCGCGTTTGACGAACGGGTCGGACTCCGCAAGTGGCAATGACCACGCTCGAGACGCTGGATCACCGTAGGTCATCATGCCGAGGCAAATTCTCGAGACGCTCAAGCCAGAATTTCCGAGTCGTTTGTAATTCATATCAAAAGTTTAACGCTTCTGATTTCAAAACCATTGTCAGCTCGAGTACTTGTTTGATGAACCCTCGAAGACCTCACACGATTCTTGTTTAAATCTCGAGCATAATTTTTTCATGAACGCCATTCGCGGTACAACCCAGCCAGAATCAAGAATCGAAAACAACACCCGAACTCGAGTTTCCTGGGGTGCCGATCTGGTCACGATTGTTCTGGGTTTGTGGTTGATCGGTGGGGTTTTCGCCGATGGTTTCGCGCACAACAACTTAAGAAACACCCTTGACAGCTTTTTCTCGCCCTGGCACGCCATTTTATACTCTGGATTTACCGCCACCGCACTGTGGATTGCTTGGCTGGTCGCCGGTCAAGCTCGAGCCGGCTTGCGTGGTCTGAATGCCCTGCCCATCGGTTACGAATGGGGCGCGTTGGGTATCATCGTGTTTGGTTTGGGCGGCGTTGGCGATCTGATCTGGCACAGCCTTTTTGGCATCGAAGTCGGTACGAGCGCCCTGCTCTCGCCAACCCATTTGATGCTGCTGGCTGGCGGGGTCATGATCCTGACCAGCCCAGTCCGTAGCGCTTGGAACTCGAGCATGGGTGCCAAACCGAAGTTCCTCGAGTTTCTGCCAGCGCTGCTGGGTTCGTTTGCCGCGTTTAGTTTTGTCACGTTCATGCACATGTACAACTGGGGGCTAACCAGCTTGCCCACGTCCAAATCGTTCATGGACCGAATTTCTTACGGCAGCGATCACTTTATCGAATACCTGCACCGTGAGGCGGCGGGCGGCATTTTGTTCTCAAACGTGATTTTGGTCGGTGTGGCATTGCTCTTGTTGCGCCGCTGGCAGACTCCCTTTGGCACGTTCACCATCATTTACGGCGTCAACACGACCATCATGAGTTACATGCTCGGCGGTTCGACCAGTGGTCTGGTCGCGCCGATCATTGCCGGTTTTGGGGCGGGCATCATCACCGACATTCTGGTGCAGGTGCTTCAACCCAAACCAACTCGGGTTTTTGAATGGCGCTTGTTTGCGGCACTCGTGCCGCTGGTGACTTGGAGTTTGCATTTTATGACGGTTGCCTTTTTATCCGACGGCGGCATTGGCTTAAACCGCGAATTCTGGACGGGGATTATTGTCATGAGTGCATTTTCTGGATTGGTTTTGAGTGTACTGTCAGTCCCAGGAACAACACCAGAAACGCCCTCTAAGCTCGAGCCTTAAAAAAATCCGCCACTATTTTGGCGGTGAAAATCAAAGCCAGTAGCCAAATCACAATCATGAACGCCGCCGCAACATAACTGACGGGTTTGGATTCGGCTTTGGACGCCTGCACTCGAGCGTCCTCGAGCACGTTTTTCGGCACGAGTTTCATGACCAACCAAATGCCGGCAGGCACCAGAATCAAATCGTCCAACAATCCCAAAACCGGAATGGCATCTGGAATCAAATCAAACGGCGAGAGCGCATAGCCCACCACCACAAACGCCAAACCTCGAGCGTACCAGGGCGTGCGGGTGTCTCGAGCCACAAAATAAAGGGTCATGACCTCGTGCTTGAGGCGTTTGGCGGCGGTTTTGAATTGCTCGAGCATCGGTTTTAAGCATCGCCAAGAAGCGCATCGACAAATTCTTTGGCGTCAAACGGCTGCAAGTCCTCTTTGCTTTCACCGACCCCAATAAACTTGAGCGGTACGCCAAGTTCGCGCACAATCGGCACGACGATGCCGCCCTTGGCGGTGCCGTCGAGTTTGGTCACGATCACGCCAGTCAATCCCACCGCCTCATGGAACTTTTTGGCTTGCTCCAGACCGTTCTGCCCGGTGACCGCGTCGAGCACCAACCAGATTTCGGCGGGTTCTTTGGGGTCGGCTTTGGTGATGGTGCGTTTGACTTTTTTCAATTCTTCCATCAGGTTGTGTTTGGTGTGCAGCCGCCCTGCGGTGTCCACGAACAACAAATCTGTCCCTCGAGCCAGTCTGGCACTGGCGGCATCGAACGCCACCGCCGCAGGGTCGCTGCCGTCGGCGCCTTGCACCACATGAATGCCCAGGCGTTCGCCCCAAACGCCCAGTTGCGCCCCCGCCGCAGCGCGGAAGGTGTCGCCCGCAGCAAACATCACGGTTTTGCCCGCGTTTTGGTAATACTCGCCCAGTTTGGCAATCGTGGTGGTTTTGCCCACGCCGTTCACACCGATCATCAAAATCACTTTGCCTTTAGGTTCGAGCAAGGATTTTTTGGCGTCGGGTGTAAAACCCGCCGCACGAATTTTAGCCCTGAACTTGTCAGGCTCGAGTTGCTGGGTTAACGCCTGCGCCAGCGCGTCGCGCAAATCTTTTTTGCCCGTTTCACGCATTTGGGCTTTGACATCTTCCAGAATGTCTTTGGCTGCCGCCCCGCCCACATCTGCGCCGATCAGGGCAAACTCCAAATCCT
>CAXTTL010000012.1:0-16225 GCA_964247135.1 uncultured Deinococcales bacterium
AGCACCTTTATTGGGGTATCTGCTATTGCCTGGATGGAAGGTGAGGGGACAATCCGAGTTTATGTTGAGAAAAACGGAGTCATGTGCGACGAAAAAATCGTCTCTGGCAAAGGAAAATTCCGTGCCGAAGCGAGTTGCAAATAAAGTTTCTCGAGCATTTTTGCTAAATTCTAAATTTCTTCAAACACTTCGGCGTTAAACCCAACAGGCACTTTGGTCACTTCAGGGCGCGGTTTGTGCCCACTGACACCCGCCAAGTGGTCGATCAAATCCCCAATCACGGCGCTGGCGGTCACCATGCCGCCAGCCCCGCCACCTTGAACAATGACCGTGCCGCAGGCGTCTCCGTTAAAAAGCATGGTGTTACGGCTCGAGGCGGATTGCGCGAGTGGATGGTCTGCCTCGAGAATCACGGGGCGGACTTTGGCTTGCCATTCAGAACCGTTTGGCACGATGCTGCCGACCAATTTCACACGTTTGCCGTTTTTCACGGCGGTCTGCACGCGTTCGCTTGAGAGTCCTTCGATGCCTTTGACCTCGAGTTTTTCAAAAGCGAAATCTGGGTCTACGGTCATTCTTGCCAGGACACAAAGTTTGTGTGCGGCGTCAAAACCGCCAACATCCAGGGTTGGTGGGTCTTCGGCATAACCCAATTCCTGGGCTTCAGATAGCGCAGAGTCGTAACTTGCGCCAGCCTCCATGCGGGTCAGAATATAATTGCAAGTTCCAGATAAAATCGCGTGAAGCTCGAGCGTGTCCGAGCTTCGAAGCGTGCCGCAAATTGGTCCAATCACGGGCGTTCCTGCCATGACTGAACTCTCGAAGTAGAGTTGACCGTTTTCGGCATACGGTTTTAGGGCATCCCAACGTTCGGCGAGCACGGCTTTGTTGGCGGTGACAATTGGTTTGCCCGCTTTGAGCTGCGGCAGCATGAACTCGAGAACTTTGGTCGTGCCGCCTATCAAAGCCAGAATGATATCGGCTTGCTCGAGCACGGCTGGGTCGTCGGAAAACGTCACATTTGGGTATTCAAAATCCCTGGTTTTGCTGGGGTCGCGCACCAAAACGGGGGAGAGGTGAAGATCAAAACCCATGTGCTCAAAAAGAGCTTTTCGTTTCCAGAGCAAGGACAGGGCGCTGCTGCCCACCGTCCCGCCGCCGATGATGCCAATGTTCAAACGCTTCATGGCTCGAGTATACCCGTTGGTATACCAAAATTAAAGTTTTGAACGAATTGAACTCGGCAATATTCAAACTCGAGATAGACTGAACCTATGATTGATTACGGTGTGCTCTGCATTGAAGACCAAAGCGAAGGACTGGCAGCCGTGCGCAAAATGCTGCCCGAGCCTCAATTTAAAGAAGTGATGCTCGAGTCGGTGCCAGACGAAAACGCTTCGATCAGGCGGGTGCTGCGAACGATGGTCGAAATGCGAGCATTGCCCTTGGTTTTAACCATTGGCGGTTCGGGCGTTGGCATTCGTGAACGCGTGCCAGAAATCACGCTCGAGATCATTGAACGCCAAATTCCTGGCATTGCCGAACTGGCGCGGCTGGCAGGCATTCAAAAATCGCGTCGCGCGGCATTGTGGCGCGGTGTGGCGGGCTTTAAGGGCAAAACCTTGGTCATCAACCTGCCAGATTGGGAAACGGCGGTCGCTATCGAAGCAATAGCGTCGGTACTGCCGATCACCATCAAGAACCTCAACGGATTATGAAATCAGTCACTTCTGCCCGAGCCGCCAGCATTCCCAAAAATGTTTTTCTGGCGATGGATCAAGCCAAAGCCAAGGCTCGAGATGGCGGTCTGGAGGTGATCGACCTTTCAATCGGCTCGAGCGACCTTGCAGCCCCGTCTGAAGCCTTGCTGGAGCTATCTGTTGCCGCGTTGGACCCAAGCACAATGGGTTACGGACTGTATCAATCCAGTTTGCCTTTCCGAGACGCCGCCAGCACTTGGATGAACTCGAGGTTTGACTTGAAGCTCAAACCTCAACATGTTCTCAGCTTGATCGGTTCGCAAGAAGGGCTGGCGCATCTGTTGTTGGCACTCACCGACCCTGGCGACACGATTCTCGCACCAGACCCAGCCTATCCAAGCTATTTTGGGGCGTTCGCCTTGGCGGGAGTGCAGCCGTTTTACCTGCCGCTCGAGCCAGAAAACGGCTTTTTACCAGATTTCTCAGGCATCCCCGTGAACGTTGCTCGAGACGCGAAGTTGATGGTTTTGAATTACCCGAACAATCCAACGGCTGGCGTGGCGTCGCTTGGGTTCTGGCATGAAACACTCGAGTTTTGCAAGAACCACAATGTTTTACTGATCCACGACGCGCCGTACACCGAAATGACCTTTGGAAATTATCTTGCCCCGAGCGCCCTGCAAGCCGACCCGAACCTTGAGCGCACCATCGAGCTTCACAGTTTCTCCAAAACCCACCACATGGCAGGATTGCGGATTGGATTCGCTGCTGGCAACCTCGAGATGCTTGATGCGCTGGCACAAACCAAAGGCGTGATCGACTTTAACCAGTACCTCGGCATTCAACGCGCCGCCATCAAAGCGCTCGAATCTGATCCAGCTCGAGTTCGGGCTAATGCCCAAACGTTTCAAGATCGCCGTGATGCGCTGCTGACGGCACTGCGAAAAATCGGTTGGAACGTGCCAACGCCACAAGCCTCGATGTACGTTTGGGCACAATTGCCAAGCCAGACCAACTCGTTTGAGTTCTGCGAACAACTCTGCGCTCAAACAGGGGTTGCCCTCGCGCCAGGCAGGGCGTTTGGACTTCAAGGCGAAGGTTGGCTGCGATTTGCCCTGGTGCGACCGCCCGCAAAGCTCAAAGAAGCCGTTCTGAGGCTCGAGAAATACCTCAAAACCTTGTCGTGAATCTCGAGAAAACGTGTATGGAAGGGTGAACACAAGGTGCGCCCCGTCCCGACTGGCTTGCCTGGAGTTTAAAACTGACTTTCCCTAAAGCCAAACGGCGCGTATACTGAACCCGATGAGCACCAATAAAGTCCGTTTAACCGCCAAAGGCTATCAAAAACTCAAAGAAGAACTCGAGCATCTTCAAACCGTCGAGCGCGACAAAATCAGCGCCTTCATGGCAGATGTCATGAGTGAGGGCGACATCAGCGAAAACTCTGGTTACGACGACGCCCGCGCCAAAATGGGGGCGCTCGAGAGTCGGATTTTTGAACTCGAGGGTGTGCTGTCACGCGCCGAAATTGCCGACGAGGATGAGGGCATCGACGTGGTTGGCATCAGCGCCACCGTCAAACTCGACACGGTGCTGGGTGGACGCGACGAATTCACTATTGTCAGCACCCACGAAGTTGATCCAAAAGCGGGGCGCATCAGCGACGAAAGTCCGATGGGCATGGCATTGATGGGACGCAAGGCAGGCAATACGGTGACGGTCAACGGGCGCAAGCTCAAGATTTTAGCCATTCGCTTTGAATAAACCAAACATTATCAAAAGCATGAGGCTCGAGCGCTTAAACGCTCGAGCCTCCTTGTTGTACATCCTTAAACGCTAAACCCAAACATCCGCATTTGGCGCTTGCCGTCTTCGGACATTTTGTTGGTCGTCCACGGTGGCGTCCAGACAAAATCGACGTTCACGGCTTTGACACCCTCCAGGCGCATGACCGCAAGTTCGACATCGGCACGAATCATGTCTTGAACGGGGCAACCGACGCTGGTCAGGGTCATTTCGATGTCCACGATGCCGTCACTCGAGACATCGCACTTGTAAACCAGTCCAAGGTCCACGATGTTGACCGGAATTTCTGGGTCTTTGACGATTTTCATTGCCTCGAGCACAATGTCAGCACCAGGAATGCCAGCTTCGCCACCCGAAGCAATTTCGCTGGCTGGCGGTAAGACGACAGCAGTTTCTTCGCTCATGATGCACCTCCAAATTCGACTGGCAACCCTTCGGCGTGCCAGGCTTTGATGCCACCCTCGAGGTTGGTCAGTTTAAAACCGTGCTGGGCGGCGAACTGCGCGGCTTGGGCGCTGCGGACGCCGCCGGCGCACATCAAAACAATTTCTTGATCTTTGGGCATTTCCGTGTAACGGCTGGCAAACTCTGAAAGTGGAATCAGGGTTGCGCCAGGAATTCGAGCCTCTTCGAATTCATTTTGTTCGCGCACGTCGATGAGGACGGCACCATTTTCAAGGCGGGCTTTGGCGGTCAGCGGATCAACTCGGTCAAACATGCGAACATTGTACCTCGAGAGTCTTGGGTCGTTTGTAGCCTTCGCGTCGTGCGGACAACTGACAGGTTTTGTAAAAGCATTAGAATGAACGCGTGAACCGTTTTACACCCGCCCAAATTCCCGAAAATGCCATTTTGATCGATGTACGTGACGAACTCGAGGCGATGGCATCACCGCTTGCGGCGCTGGCAGGACGGCGCAGTATCATTCGAGCACCACTGACCGACCTCGAGGATGGTGTAACACCAGAAATTCCAAGCGACGCGCAGGTGGTTGTCGTTTGTGGCAATGGCTCAAAAAGTGAACTTGCCGGCGCGTATTTGCAATCTGCCGGCGCGAGCAACATTAACGTCCTCGAGGGTGGTTTTCGCGCTTGGAAGCGAGAATTTGAGGGCGAGCAGACGCTCGAGTTTCGCGTTTCAGAAATCGATAACATCCGAGATGCGCTGAGCTTGCAAAGCAAACTCGAGTTGCTGCCAGGGGTTCGCATGGCGGGAATCGCCAGCGATGGTTTAGCCGTCGTCAGAGGCATCGTGACGCTCGAGCAACTGAAATTGCAATTGAATCTGCTTGGCTTCTCGCTCGAGGTATGACCATGTTTGAGGCTTGAGCCTCAACGCTTGTTTCGTTCAAGCAAGAACTCGAGATTGTACTTGAATCCTTCCAGTAAACCCCATTCTTGCCATTCCTCAGGAATTGCAACTTGCTCGAGACCATCGTGTGAGTTGACGGTTTTCCCGAGGTTTAGCATCTGATGAAGGTACTTTTGCATGTCGGCAATCAAGTGACGGTCACTGGGTTTCCCGTGTCCTGGCAGAATCGTTTTGAATTTGAGCGACTCGAGTTTGGAAAGCGTCTCAACCCAGACTTCAGGAATTCCATGACCCATAAAACCGAGATGTTTTTCGAGCACCAAATCGCCCGCAAAAAGGATTTCGTTATCGATCAGCATCACCGAATCCGAACCCGTGTGACCAGCAAACTCGAGGACTGTGGCACTGCGTTTGGAGCCGTGAAGCTCGAGTTGATGATCGAATGTGATGGTCGAAAAAGTGGGTTCCAGGGTTTTGACAATCTCGAGTTCGGATTCAAGTTCGCGCACCTGAGCCTCAAGAATTTTGGCTTTTAAAGGTTCAGTCTCGAGCGCCAGATTTGCCTGGGTTTTCTCGAGCATGACGGGAAAATCGTCCGCTTCAGACTGAAACCGTGCCATTCTTTCCTGCATTAATCCTCGGGTGATGACGCTCGAGACGATTTGAGTATCCGCAAAAACTTGGTTACCTCTGGTGTGATCCAAGTGATGGTGCGAATTGACCAGCACTGAAACGGGTTTGCCCGTGAGTTCTTCGGCGGCGCGACGCAAATCTGATGCCGCAGATTCTGATGCCATTGAATCCCAAACCAAGGTAAAATTGCCAAAATCGACGATTCCCGCATTCGATACTGTAAAACCAGCATCGCTCGAGATGGCGGCAAAAACACCGTCGGTTGGTCGCTCGAGTCGAAAATACTTGGATTCAAACGAAGTCATAATGTCATTCTAACAAGCGGGTACGCACTTTGACGCGTCTCAAGTGACGTTTAAGAACGTAAACTGCTGCCATGAAAAAAATTGACAAACACGGTGAACTCGAGCTTGAACCGTTTTCGTACCGCGCCACCAAAGACGGTTTGGTGTTCCTCGAGTTTCGCGGCGCAACCGTGAAAACCATTGCGGGAGAAAACGCCAAGAAATTCTTGAAGAAAGCCGGTTCGCTGGACGGACTCGAGTTGCAACTGGTGCTGGCAAAATTGACGGGCAATTTCAAACACGGCAACGAAAAATAGCGAGACTCGATCCCGATTGGCATCGTATAGTACCCATAGAATTATCAATTCGAGCACAGATTGAGGTTTTTTATGGGTTTACTCGAGGTTTTTGGCACAGGTTCGTGGGCGGCACCCGAAATCACGGGCGTCGGTCGTCTGGCATCGCGCACACCGCTGATTTCGTACTCGAGCCTCGAAACGGCTCGGGTTGGAGATGGTGAATGGTTGCAAAACTTGGATGGGCGTTGGAAGTTTTTGATGCTCGAGCGCCCAGAGCTTCTTGAGGAACAGCACGTCTCGAGCGCGACGGACACCAAAAAATGGGATGGCATCGACGTTCCTGGGACTTGGAACACCCAAGGTTGGGGACAGCCGCATTACACCAACGTCATCATGCCGTTCAGGAATGACCCGCCAGAAGTTCCAGACCTAAACCCGACAGGCGTCTACCGAACCAGTTTTAAAATACCCAAAACCTGGACAAAACGCCGCACGATTTTGCGCATCGGCGGCGCGGACAGCTTGCATCACGTTTTCGTGAATGGCGTGGCGGTCGGCATGGGCAAGGACACTCGAGTCACCAGCGAGTACGACATTAGCGATTCACTGAAAACGGGCGAGAACTCCTTGGCAATTGTGGTCGTGCGTTGGTCTGATGCGACCTGGCTCGAGGATCAGGACCAGTGGTGGTTGGCGGGCATCACGCGCAGCGTCGAACTGCTCAGCGTACCTGAAACCCACATTTATGATGTGTTCGCCACCGCAGGTTTAAATGAAAATTTTGAGACGGGCACGCTCAAACTCGAGGCAGCAGTTCGGTTTACCGGTACGCCGCAAGCAGGTTGGAAGCTTGAGACGCGGCTCGAAACCTTGGCGGGCAAAACTGTGAGCATGACGCCCGTGAAACTGGCGGATTTAACCCCGCCACGATTTGCGTTCTCACAGCCAAAACCAGAAAAAAGCTCGAGCGTCACCGCCCAGATTCCAACCTTTGACCGCTCGAGTTTTATCATGGAAGGTGTTTCCGGCGATTCCTTTCCAGGTCACGCCATCGCCTGGCAAGCCGAAATCCCAGGCATTGATGCTTGGAGCGCCGAAACGCCGAATTTGTACCGCTTGATCTTGACCTTGCTCGAACCTTCAGGCGAAATTGCCGACGTGGTCACGCAACGCATCGGCTTTCGCAGCGTCAAGATCAAAACCAGAGAATTGCTGATCAACGGACAACCCGTTTTGATGCAAGGCGTCAACCGTCACGACCACGACGACAAAACGGGTTGTGTGGTGAACCGAGAATCCATGCGCCTCGATCTCGAGACGATGAAACGCCACAACATCAACGCCGTGCGAACCTCGCATTACCCGAGCGACCCGTACCTCTACGACCTGGCGGACGAAATGGGCTTGTACGTGATTGCGGAAACCAACCTCGAGACGCACGCCCGATTTTCGCAACTGATTCACGATCAGCGCTATCACATGGCTTGTTTGGAGCGCATCACGCGAATGGTCAGGCGCGACAAAAACCACCCTTGCATTGTCGGTTGGTCGCTTGGCAACGAAAGCGGCTACGGTGCAATTCACGACGCGATGGCGGCTTGGACGCGACACTTTGACCCGAGCCGATTTGTGCATTACGAGGGACCACACCGTTGGGACATCGGACCCAGCAAAGACAATTACGGTTTGGCAGCCACCGACGTTGTTTGTCCAATGTACCCACAGTTGAAAGACATTATCGCCTGGGCAACTCGAGCCGCCGATTCACGCCCACTCATCATGTGCGAATACTCGCACGCGATGGGCAATTCCAACGGCGGGTTTGAAGATTACTGGAATGCCGTGCGCGAAAATCACGGTTTGCAGGGCGGCTTTATTTGGGAATGGATCGACCACGGCATAAACATTAAACACAAAAACGGACGCGAGTTCTGGGGGTATGGCGGGCATTTTGGCGACGAACCCAACGACGGCGCGTTCATTCAAGACGGACTGGTGTTCCCAGACCGCACGCCACACCCCGCGATGCAGGAGGTCAAACACGTCTGGCGACCAGTTCGAGTCAGTGGCGTGGATGTCAAAAAAGGCAAAATCGGCATCAGGAACGAACGGTTTTTTACGAATCTGAACGACCTCGAGTGCCGTTGGGAGCTTCTGGCAGACGGCGTTAAATTCCAAACTGGCAAACTCGAGCTTCCAGAAATAAAACCTCAAACTGACGTCACGCTCGAGGTTCCTTACGATCTAAAATCGTTGCCAAAAGGGGTCGAAGTCCATTTGACCTTGCGCTTCATGCAGAAAAAAGCCACACCTTGGGCGGCAAAAGGTTTTGAAGTCTGCTGGGATCAACTCGAGTTGCCACCTACCAAAGCCAGGGCAAATCGCGGCGAAATGGTTTTCTCGAGTTTTCTGCATGACGAAAGCATTTTGATGCTGATCGGCGGCGAGGGTACGTTTGTTTTTGACAAGTCAACAGGAACGCTAATCGATATTCTGAAAGGCAAAAAATCTCTTCTGTCCGCACCGCTCGAGCTTGCAGTTTGGCGCAGTTACATCGACAACGACGGCGTCCCGCCAGGTACGCTGGGCATTCCAGGAATGCGCACCTGGTGGATGGAATGGGATTTGCCAAACCGTCCTATCGAAACCGTCGAATCCAAATGGAATCACGATTCTGGCGTGCTCGAGGTCTACAGCCATCAACGCATCAAGGCTGGCAACAATGGTGTGCTCGAGCACAAGCAACTGATTGTTGCCACGGGCGCCGGACTCGAGTTTCACCACGAAGTCATTGTCCCCGCGCAACTCGATGACCTGCAACGGCTGGGCATGAAGTTTGCGCTGCCCGCCGGTTTTGAAAAACTCGAGTGGTTCGGACGAGGACTTGTGGACACCTATTCGGACCGCAAAGGCGCCCCGATTGCGGTTCACAGCTCGAGCGTGACCGATCAGTACGTGCCGTATTTGCGCCCTCAAGACCACGGGCATCACATCGACACGCGCTGGGCAAGAATTGTCAGCAAAAATTCGAGTCTCAAAATCACGGCGCTCGAGCCGAGCACCATCAGTTTTGCGGCGCGTCATCACAGCGACGAACAACTCGAGCAAGCCACGATCACCGCCGAACTCGAGGCTTCACCGGAAACCTTTGTTTACGTTGATCACATGCTGCGCGGGCTTGGGACGGGTTCTTGCGGACCGGACACGCTCGAGCGGTACAAGATTAAAGCGGGGCGTTACGAGTGGAGTTGGTCGCTCGAGTTGGCGTAAAATTCTTCCTCTCATCCCCGACCCTTCTCTCCAAGGGGAGAAGGGAGTTTTATTGTTCTACACGATGTATTCGAGATTTCTCGTTTCGCTCGAGTGCCTTCAAAGCTTCGCGTTTCGAGAGGCTCGAAAGCTCATGTTGATGCTCAAGTACGAAGTTTTTCACGGCTTCAGGGTTGACGTAAGAATATTCGCGCAATGCCCAGCCGATGGCTTTGCGAATAAAGAATTCGCTGTCGTGCGCATTCTCGAGAATAAATTTGAAAAGTTTCGATTCGTCGGTTTTACTTTTCAATCCGAGTTGGTGCAAGATTGCCGCGCGGCGCAACCAGAAGTTCTCGGTTTGCGCCCAACGCTCGAGAATTGGGGTTGATTCAGGGTACTTCAAACCGATTGCACCCACGTTATGAACCAGCGAATCAACCGTGTCCCACCAGCTTTTTGTTAACACCAAACGCTCGAGCAAATCCAAATGCTGCAATTCCAGTTTTTTGCGGAAGCACTCGAGATAATCGCAAGCCACATACTGATACTCGCGTTCGGGAGATGCCCAAAGCTCGAGTACCAAAGTTTCGTCAAATGGTTTTTTCAGTGCGCCAGTCTCGAGAAATGCTGTTTTTGTAAGCAATTTTCGTTTGGGCGACACAATCCCCAGAAACGGAAATTGATTGCGCATGTAGGCACTCATGGCTTTGGCTCGGGCTTCATTGCGGTGCGGCTCGAGGGTATTTTGAATGTGTTGCAAGAGGTCAGACATGTTTCCTCGAGGTTTTAAGATTGTTTGTTGGATTCATTTTTTGGGGTTGAGGCTTTGTATTTGCAAACCTTCCACCGCCTCAAAATCTTTTACATTATGCGTGACCAGTACGAGATCATGCTCGAGGGCGGTGGCGGCGATCCAAGCATCACCTGGTGCAATGTGCCGTCCAACGCTCCGAACTTGCGCTTGTAATTTCGCCCAATACATGGCGGTTGTGTCGATTGGTTCTATTGTTGTGTAATTGTCAAGATAATTCTCGAGATTTTGGAAACGTTTATTGCCCCATTTTCTTAGAAATGCGCCGTATTGCATCTCAGCAACAGTCTGTAAGGCTATAAACCCTTGATGATCTTGTAACACTTTTCTGTAGTCACTTGCCAGCGAATGTTTGTTGTAAATGTAACTGAGTACGTCGGTGTCAATCAAAACAGGGTCTTTCAAAATGCTTGAATTCATTTTTGTGGCTCGATCATCGCCTCAAGCAATTTGCGTTCTCGAGAACTAATTCCAGTTTTTAGAAATTCAGGACTTTCTTGACGCATTTCCCGAATGGCTTTGTCAAATTCTTCGCGTTCCTTGGCGCTGATTCCTGAAGTGACCATGTTTTTAAAATTTAATGGTGGTTTTGCCTTTTTCAACAATATCGCATGTTTAGGATTGACCACTCGAGATTGAGAATCCGTGTCCTCGATCAAGTCGCCCAGTTGTACGTTTTCGCCCGTTATGGTTTCAAGTCCTGCCAGCACCGCACTGACCGTATCCAAATCGATTCGTTTGCTTGGTTTTCGCGCCAGGGCATAGACCGTGTTTGGCGCAAGCTTGGAGACTTGCACCACACGGTAGGCGCTAATGTTGTGCTGTTCGAGGTATTTTCCGAGGTTGAATCTTAGGGTCATGCTGCCAGTTTAGCATAGTATTAGCAATTGGCACCAATATTACTCGAGCAGCAAATCTTGTGGCAGTTCATAGCCCAAATGAACGTAAGCATGGGGCGTGACCATTCGCCCCCTGGAAGTGCGTTTGATAAATCCAAGCTGAATCAAATAAGGCTCGTAAACGTCCTCAATGGTCAAGGCATCCTCGGAAATGGCGGTGGCGAGCGTCTCGAGTCCAACCGGTCCACCGGCGAATTTGGTGACCATCATCTCGAGCAGTTTGACATCGCGTTCGTTGAGTCCAACCGTGTCGTAACCCATTTTGTCCAGCGCGTCTTCGGCGCGGGTTTTGGTGATGACCTCTTCGCCCGCAACCTGGGCGTAATCGCGCACGCGGTTGAGAAGGTTTTTGGCAATGCGCATCGTGCCTCGCGCCCGCGCTCCAATCTCGAGCGCCGCGTCCGGTTCGATGCTGTAGGCGCGAATTAATGCTTCGCGCTCGAGACTCTGGGCGAGTTCTTCTGGGGTGTAAAACGCCAGGTGTTCGATGATGCCAAACCTCGAGCGCATCGGTCCAGTAATCAAGCCTGGGCGTGTGGTCGCGCCGATCAGGGTAAATCTTGGAATCGGCAGTTGAATGCTCCTCGCCGCAGGTCCTTGCCCGATCACAATATCGAGTTTGAAATCTTCCATCGCGGGGTACAAGTGCTCTTCGGCGACGCGTCCAAGCCGGTGAATCTCGTCGATGAACAGCACGTCGCCCTCCTCGAGCGAGTTGGTCAGGATTGCCGCCAGATCGCCTGGCTTTTCGATGGCTGGACCCGAGGTCACTTTAATGTTCACGCCCAATTCGGCGGCGATGATGTGCGCCAGCGTGGTTTTGCCCAAGCCAGGAGGTCCGAATATCAAGGTGTGGTCGAGCGCCTGCCCTCGCGCTTTGGTCGCCTCGAGGTAGACCGAAAGTTTGGCTTTCAAACGTTCCTGACCGACGTAATCCTCGAGTCGGCGTGGACGGTTCGCACCTTCAAAATTGGGGCTGGGCTGGGTCACTGGGAAATCACCAAACCATTATATTCTGTTTTTAGCGAAATCTCGAGTGTCTCAATCTACGATTGCGCTTCAACCTTCATGCAAAGCCAGTATATTGAACGTGTGTTGAACAAAAATCAATGGCGAGCAGACATTTTAAGCCTCGAGAAGAACGTATGAAGCTCGAGGATTTGGGCTGGAACGCGTACTTCGCAGAACAATTTGAAGCCCTCAAAACCGAAGAAAGTTTCGCAGCTCGAGTTTCAGTGGTCGAAAAAGAGGCTTTTATCATCAGCTCTGAACGCGGCGTGCAAAAAGCCAGCGTCTCAGGAAATTTTAGGTTCGCCGCCCTGGTTCGCAGCGAAT
The DNA here is from genome assembly GCA_964247135.1 of uncultured Deinococcales bacterium. Lineage (GTDB taxonomy): Bacteria > Deinococcota > Deinococci > Deinococcales > JAAFIG01 > JANXTZ01. Next base: position 12,331 of record CAXTTL010000012.1, read on the forward strand.
TTCCAGCCGTCGGCGACTGGGTGATCGTGCGCGAGAATCTTGGCGATATTGAGCAAACCATTCTGGCAATTTTGCCGCGCAAAACCTGCTTCTCGAGGTCGGCGGTGACCGGCAAAGACCGTCTGGGAAATGCGGTCATGAGCGAACAGGTGCTCGCCGCCAACCTCGATTACGTGTTTGTGGTCATGGCGCTCGACAACGATTTCAACTTGCGCCGCGCCGAACGGTACGTGATTGCCGCCAAAAGCAGCGGTGCCAAACCAGTTCTGATTTTAAGCAAAGCTGACGTTGCCGCTGATGTTCCAAATTTAATTGCCCAACTCGAGGAAACCTGTCCAGGCGTACCGATTCACGCCATCAGCAAATTTCAAAGCTCGACGCTCGAGGTGCTGAAGCCGTATTTGAGCAAAGGTAAAACGGTGGTGTTGACCGGGTCTTCTGGCGTTGGAAAATCGACGCTCATTAATCTTTTGCTTGAGTCTGACCAAGCCAAAACCAGTGAAGTTCGCTCGGGCGATGGCAAAGGGCGTCACACCACCACCTGGCGCGAGTTGTTTGTGCTGCCTGGCGGTGCGGTCTTGATTGACAATCCTGGCATCCGCGAGATTGGCGTATGGACACCGAGCGTCGAAGATACTTTTGCCGACATCGAAGCCCTGGCAAATGAATGCCGTTACAGCAAATGCACCCATACCAAAGAGCCAGGTTGTGCCGTGCTGGCGGCGTTAAAATCGGGCAAACTCGAGAAAAAACGCTATCAGAATTATCAAACTCTTGCCGAAGAGGCGGGTTTGATTCGCACGCAAATGTCGAACAAAATCAGGTCTAAAATTCACGAAAAACAACGCAAGCAGGGCAACGCCAAAACGAGGCGTTAAAGCTCGAGCTTAAACTTCTGGCGCTGGAAATGCCTCGCGGAACGAAAACGCAAACTGGCTCGAACCATTTTGGCGCAAATGCTCGAGGCGTTCTTTAGACTCGAGCACAGTTGGGACATGACCTGTCGGAATCCACCACATCGCAACCATCGCGTTTTCCATTTTCTCAAACCATTCGGAGCGACGTTTCAGAATATCGGTATGGGCACTTTTATAAACGTATTGTTTTAAGCTCTCGAGATTGTCCCAGACGCTCATGTTGACAATGATGAAGTCGTCATCGAATGGGCGCAAGCTGGTCGCGTCGTTGCCCTCACCTTGCAAGCGCCAGACAAAACCTTCGCTCGAGTCTGCAAGCGCGTTGATGCGATCAAGATTATTCACAAAGTCCGTCATTTCTGGAGACTCGAGCGGGAAACGCATTTTCGCAATGTTGAGTTGTGCCAGTTCGTAAGGCATGGCTCGAGTTTACAGCACAAAGACCTTAAGCCCCTCGGCGGTGCTCTCAAAAAATTTCATAAAATCGCTGGTTTGAGAAATTAGTGACCAACCACAAACGTTAAAGAAAGTGTGCTGCAACCAATTTCAATTGCAGTGACCTTCATATGGATTCCACCTCGAGATGGTTATAGTGAACTGAAGTCTGCCACCGTGGCTGGCTGCCCAACCTTAAGTTTTTGCACCCAGGAGTTCATATGAAACGTTCCGCATTTGTTGGTATTTTACTGTCCGCCATTGTTCCAGCATTCTTGTTCCACTCCAGCGCCGCCATGCCGAGCATTGTCGGTGTTGCCTCCGGCGATCCGCAATTCAGCACTTTGGTCACCGCCTTAAAAGCCGCCGGTTTGGTCAAAACCCTCGAAGGCAAAGGACCGTTTACGGTTTTTGCCCCGACCAACGCCGCGTTTGCCAAAATCAAAAAAGCCGATTTGGATGCGCTCCTTAAGAACAAAGCAGAATTAACCAAAGTGCTTTTGTATCACGTGGTGGCTGGCAAAGTCATGGCTGCGGACGCCATGAAAATGAATGGTAAAACGGCAAAAACCGTCGAAGGCTCGAACCTTGACATTTCGGTCATGGGCAAGGTGCTCGAAGTGAACAATGCCAAGGTGACCAAAGCCGACATCGAAGCCTCAAACGGCGTGATTCACGTGATCGACACCGTCTTGATGCCAAAAATGATGAAGTAAGTCAGTTTTAAAACTGAGGCGCGATTCTTGAACGGATCGCGCCCTTTTGATGTCAAGCCAAGGGTCTTTCCAGCTCGAGCTTCAAAAACGACTCGAGCGCCACATGCGTCATGACATCCACACCGCGTTGTAAAACCTCTTCGGGTTGGTGCGCCTTGTCACCCACATAATTCGAGACGGTGCAAACGCAACCCGCCTCGACGCCGCGCAGCATGGCAATGGTAAAAATGGCGCTGGCTTCCATCTCGACAGCTTTCGCGCCGCGTTTGAGGCGTTCCTCTTTGACCCAAGGTGGTCCGTAATAGGCATCACCGCTCGAGATCATGCAGACGTGATGTTTGATGTTCTCGAGTTCGGCAATGTCGGCGCTGGCTTTTAACACGCGCCAGGTCGGCAGCGGCACGGCAGGACCCTCGCCCAAGTACAATTTGGTCGTGCCATCAAACGGCAAACTGCCCTGCACGATCACCAAATCCGTCGGCTCGAGTTCGGGTTTTAACGATCCACACGTGCCAACGCGAATGAAAACCGTTGACCCCAACTGAATCATTTCCTCGAGCACAATGGCGGTGGTCGGGCAACCCATGCCGGTGGTTTGCACGCTGACGCGTAAGCCTTTGTAGCTTCCCGTATAGCCCAGCAAGCCACGGTATTCGGTGTACAAGACTGGATTATCAAAAAACGTGTTGGCAATGTACGTGGCGCGTCCAGGATCGCCTGGCAGCAAAACATAGGGCGCGATATCGCTCGGTTCGGCTTTGACATGAATCGGCATGTTTCAGTTTACGACTAAAGCGGTTTTTCAGCCTCGAGTTTTACAATCGTCTCGAGTGCCACCAAAACCATATTGTCCACGCCGCGTTTTAAAACTTCATCTGGCACCAAACTTTCGTCGCCAATGTAATTGCTGACTGTGGCAAGACAGGCGGCTTCCATGCTGCGAAGGTGTGCCACCGTAAACACCGCACTGGCTTCCATCTCGAGTCCCAAAACACCCCTGGATGTGAATAAACCTCGAGCCTCCTCAGCGGTCACGGCATAAAACGAATCGTCAGAGGCAATCAAGCCCACAGCGTGCGGTAAATTCGCTTCTCGAGCGGCATCTTCGGCGGCGCGGACGATGCGAAACGTGGCAATGGGTGTGTGGTTGCCCTCGCCCATGTACTGACGGGTAGTGCCATCTCGAGCCAAGCTCGCTTGGGCGATGACCAGATCGGCTGGTTTGAGGTTCGGGCTGACGCCGCCGCAGGTTCCAACCCGAATGATGACCTTTGCACCCAGCATGGCGAGTTCTTCGCAGGCAATTGCGGCGCTCGGGCAGCCCATCATGCTGGTTTGCACACTGACCCGAATGCCCTTGTATGTGCCAGTAAAGCCCAGCATTCCACGGTGTTCGGTGTACAGTTTTGCATTCTCGAGGAAGGTGTTCGCAATGTACTTGGCACGGTTTGGATCGCCAGGTAAGAGCACGTAAGGGGCGACATCTCCAACTTGAGCACGCAAATGAATCGGCATGAATCAGTCTAACGCGACCAATCTCGGGGAATCAAAAGGTGAGCCGAGCAGAATAGCCATCCGCTCGGCTCGAGTGTACCGCCCAATTTTTTGACACCAACACGTTTAAGCCCGAAATTCATTTTTAGACCGTTGTGTTCTACCTTTAAACTACCAACCCATCTGGCGGGTCGGGCAGGAGATGAGCCTGCATCCAACGATTGCCGACCTCGAGCGTTTGACTTGGCGTTCGGCGGTGAATGCGGAAACTGGAGTGAGAGTCTGAAGTTCTTTTTGGTTTGGGCTGCCTCTACCGTTGGGCTACCCCACCGT
>CAXTTL010000012.1:16325-41526 GCA_964247135.1 uncultured Deinococcales bacterium
GAGTCTGAAGTTCTTTTTGGTTTGGGCTGCCTCTACCGTTGGGCTACCCCACCGTTTTGGTGGTGGGAGCAGGAATCGAACCTGCACTTTGGCTTACGCCGATTGAGTTTCAGTTTCAATCTGAGTTTGCACTCCACAGCCAATTTAACACCAAAAACTCGAGATCAGATGAGCCAAGAGGCTTATCCGATCAAGAATTTAAAGACAGCTTCGCCCACTTTTTGTTCACTGGTCTCGGCATTGTTGGCTTCTTCCCTGGCAAATTTCACGGCTTCTTGAAGTTTTTCCGCACGCTCGAGCAACTCATTAACGCGTTTGGCTGGCATCGCGCCAGAGAATTTCACGGTGCGCCAGAATCCAACGGTCACGTCTTCGTAATACACCTCAACTTGCGCGGGGTGCTTCTCGGTGGCTTCGGCTTTGACGTGGTTGCGCGGAATTTTCTTGGTGCGCAGGGTTTGCGTGGCTTCGGTGGCAAAGCAGTCCGCGCCCGCATCGAACACCCAAGTTTCAGAGGCATCCAAAGTCGGCAGTTTTTTAATGAACGTATGCACATCCACCAATTGCTTCTCGAGGAACAGCAAATACGTAATCGGAACGTCTTTTAAAAGCACTTGACCGTCCACGATCACATCGGCTTTGGCGATGCAGTTTGCCCAGTCTTTGGTGGCGGTCACATCAAAAAGTTTGGTCATAATGCTGGCGGTTTGGCGCACGATTTCGTCGGCTTTGATCTGGACTTTTGTCGCTTCTGGCGGCAATGTTTCGCCCTCCTCGTCTTTAGGGCGGTAGGTTCTCGAGATGCCCGTCAGCAAACTTGGTTTTTGCAGCGCGTGATGGGCTTCGGTCAGTTCTTGGAAAGAGCGGCTTTTGACCCCTTTTTCGACGGCGATAATTTGATTGAGTTTAGCCATGAGGTTTGATCCTTTCAGAATCGGTGATTGAGCTTGATTCTAAACGTTGCTCGAGTCTAAAAAATGCGCTTCTCGGCTTAAGCCATTGCAACCCTGCGCTAAACTCGAGCCATGAGTCCCACCACCCAAAAATGGGCGTGTTTTCACTGCCGTAAATCGTTTAAAAAACCGTACTTCACCATGCTCGAGTCGTATGTCTGCCCCGATTGCAAGCAGCCAATGACCATGATGGGAACCGCCTTTCGCGCTCCGAAAATGGACGATCTCGAGCAATGGAAAAAAGCTGAGGAACTGCTCGGGCATGGTTTTTCGTTTTACCCAAATGCGGGTGCAAGACCGAAACGCTTGGCGGACTTGCCCGAATTTCTGGCGAGCAAACGCAAACTTTCACCTGGGCAGCAGCTTCTTGAGCGATTCCAACAATCCTCCAAACCGACCCGCGCTCGAGATCAAGGGCGTTTAAAAGTCTTCTTGATGGAAGGGCGACCCGTGATGACTTTGCTGGGACAGCGTTTAAATGGTTGGGAAACGCTCGAGTTTATGCACCAAGGAAGTTGGGTGAAAGGCATTCTTCGCGCCGCCGGTGTTGGCAATCGACCGACCGAACCGCGTTTCGAGCTGCCTAACGGTGCGCGGGTTTTTATCACGCCAAACATGACGGTTCGGTTTCCCAAATCTTAAATTCGGGCAAAGCACCAAATGCGCGGCGAATCGAATTCTGGTTCATTAAAATCAGGAAACTCGAGAAATTCGATAAAACCAAAACCAGCATTCAACAGTATCGGCTCGAGTTCACTTGGGTCGTAACCGCGTTCAAAATGCGTTTCGGTAAACTCGAGTTTGTCGGTTTTGCAGTGTGCATTGACCACGCCAAGCTCGAGCGCTGGGTCGTAATCGTGCGTCCAAGAGAAGTGAACATGCTCGGTTTCGGTGATGATTTCGCCTTCAAAACGGTCATCGTCCCAAAGTTCGCGCACGCCTTGACGGGTGTTGATGTCAAACGCCAACCAACCTCCTGGGAGGAGGTGTTTGGCAATATTCAAAAAAGTCTTCTCGAGGTCGTTCGCTTCGGTCAGGTTGTTGAGGCTGTCAAAAACGCAGGTGACCAGCTCGAATGTTTGATTCAACTCGAGTTCGGTAAATTTTTGCTGGAAAAATTTCACTTCTGGAAACTTGATTCGTGCCTGCTCGAGCATTTCCTTGGACATGTCCACGCCCACCACGCGATATCCACGCTCGAGGTACGGCGCACTGCTTGCGGCAGTGCCGCAAGCCAGATCGAGGATTTTGACTTTTGAAGGCTCGAGGTCAACTCCAGCTTTTTCCAGATATTGCAAAACAAATCCTGCCCATTCGTCGTACTCGACATCGGCAAAAATCGTGTCGTACACTTTTGCCAGCAGCGAAAAAGGTTTGATGGTCGTCACGATTGAAGCCTATCACGGTAAACTAAAGAAAACTTTGAGCGGTAAAGCTCGAGACTCCCGAGGAAATATTGATGAATCAAGAACTTGCAAAACTTTTTCAAACTCATTTTTTACAAGCCCCCAAACTCGATGTTCATGCCGCCGGACGGGTGAATTTGATTGGTGAGCATACCGATTACAACGATGGTTTGGTGCTTCCAACGGCGATTCCGCAACAAGCCAGGTTGCAACTTTCCACACGCTCAAATTCCGATCAAACCGTGCGCATTTTTTCGGTGCAAATGAATCAAATGCTCGAGTATCAATTGGGTACAGAATCTTCTGGTCATGGCTGGCTCGACTACCCGAAAGCCATCACTCACGCACTCAAGCTCGAGGGTTATGACATTGCTGGATTTGATGCCCTGATTTCGAGTGACGTGCCGCTCGGCAGCGGTTTATCCTCGAGCGCGGCGTTTTTGGTGGTCTTGCTGCGAGGCATTCGCGGTTTGTTCGATCTGAAAATAACCGATCTCGAGATTGCCAAACTCGCGCAACGTGCCGAAAATGGTCCGATTGTGGGCGCTCGTGTTGGATTGATGGATCAGATGGCTTGCAGTTTGGCGAATGTGGGCGAGGCATTGTTCATCGATTTCAAAACGACCCAGTTTGAACGTGTTCCCCTGCCAAAAAGCGCCGAACTGGTCATCATTCATTCGGGCATCACGCACAGCAACGCGCATGACAATGGCTCGAGGAATTACAAGACGCGCCGAGCCGAGTGTGAAAAAGCTTGCGAATTGTTGGGCATCAAAACCTTGCGCGACCTCGAGATTGGGGATTTAAAGCGAATCAATGCCCTGCCCAGTCCGTATTCAAACCGAGCGCGGCACGTTGTCACCGAAAACGCTCGGGTGCTCGAGACGGTGACAGCCTTTAAAGCTGGTGATTTAACTCGAGTTGGAGAACTTTTTGGCGAGTCTCACGCGTCAATGCGCGACGATTACGACATGAGTGAACCCGAAATTGATTTGCTGGTCGAAATCGCTCGAGCGAATCCAAGCATTTACGGCGCAAGGCTGACGGGCGGCGGTTTTGGCGGCAGCATCGTGGCGCTCGCCAAACTTGGAGGGGGGAGAGCGGCGGGCGAAAAGATTGCGCTCGACTATCAACAGCGCACTGGAATCACACCAAAATTATTAACGCCCGCTCAAGAATCTTGATTTCGCCAGAGCCTGTAACCCCAATAGATGGCTGCCAACTTAAAAGCCAAATTGATTGGAAATGGAAAGCGATCCATCCAGAAAAACACGTCCACACTTAACCCGATCAGCGGCAACAAAATGGCGCCGACGCCGTAAATCATGATCCAAACGCCAAGTCGCTGTAACTTCATGGCAACCTCAAATAAAAAGCTCGAGATCAGACGCGACCTCGAGCCTAAATTTAAATTTCAATCAACGCAAATCTTGGCGCAACAACGACACCACAGGCTCGAAACCGAGTTTGCGGGCGAGGGCGATACTGGCAAGGTTATCGGGGTGGGTTTTGACGGTGGTGGCGACCACGCCGCGTTTTCGGGCTTCGGTCAGACCAGCCTCGAGTAAACCCGTGGCAACGCCCTGCTTGCGGACTTCTTGTTCGACGTAATAGGCAACGCTCAATTCGGAGCCGTTGTCGTCGGGAGTCCACCAGGCAGACCCGACGATTCGTCCATCTTGGGTTGCCACATGGGCAAAGCCCTCTTCGGCGATGCGCTCGAGCACATTTTCAACCGCGAGGTCCAGCGTTGCGCCGCCCAGGGCGATCAAACGCGGGTACTCGTGGTACGCAGCTTCGATGGCTGACTTGAGGTAGGTTTCGTCTGAACTGCTGGCGAGGCGATATTCGATCACGCCCATCATTGTATCCTTTTTCTGGCAGCGTGGTGATGATTTGGTCACAGCTTGATTAAGCAGGTCTTAAGTCTTCTGATAAACTCCAACCCACGCTTGGATGGGTGGCGTTTAAAATCAGATTTAGCTCGTCTGAGGCAAGCAAAGCTCGAGACGCCATGACCGCATTTTCGACCCATTCGGGAAAAATCTCGAGCACGGTCAGTTGATAAAAGGATTGTGTTTCGGTGGGTGTGCCATTGTCAAAGAACGCCATCGGTGCAGGAATTCGATCCATCACGACTCGAGCACCCATTGGTAGACTGTCGGGCAGGCTTAATTCTGGTTTTTCCTTGGGTTGCCAAACGTAACCTTGCAGGAGTTTCATGGCGATGCTGCCGCCAGGATGGTCTTCACGGGTCATTTCAGCACCCCTCGAGCCAGCCAACTGGCGTAATTGGCATTTTGAACCGCCAAGTAAGCATTGGTGAAATCTTCGACCGTGCGTGCTGGTTTGTTGGCTTTGCCCGTCTCGAGGATTTTAGAGCGGTGCAGTTGAAAGACGTGATCGACTTCAGCCCCAGGGTCGGGCAACCAGATCAGCTTTTCACTCGGGTCGAGTTCGGTCAATACAGCGCTCGAGGTGACCACGCCAATTTTGCCGTTTTTTTCGGTTCTGAACAGCGTGAACAACTCGAGGTACGGCGCTGGTCCGGCGGCATCGCTTAAATACATCGCGGCGAAGGTGTCGGCTTGTTTGGTGTAAGCAAAGAAGTTTCGGTGGTACGGCATGTTGGCAAGGCGGAATGCCCCAACTTGAGTACAACCGAGTTCGCTCAAAGCATCGCGCATGGCTTTGATGCGCTGCGCCGCCTGAAGGCTCGCGCCCAAATTATCCCAATCTTCTTCCACGGCTATCCGAAGCTCGAGTTTGTCTGGAAATTTGTCGGGCGCGAACACGGGTGTTCTCAAAAGTCTTGCGCCAGCCAAAACCGGAGCGGTGGTGATGTCACCAGGCAGCATTCGTTTCAGTTCTCGAGCATTGAGTGCGGTCAGGTCAAGTCGGTAGGTCATTCATCAGATTATGCCATGACCAGGAAAGCCGCTAGAGACTTGATGTCACGTTACAGTGATACGTCTTGTTTTCGCGTCAGACTGCAACGGTGAAGAAATTATTGCTGGCAATTGTGTTGCTTGGTTTTGTTTCGTGCGCCCCGATGGTGACTCGAGACGCACCTGACCCCGCCGAAACCGTTCCCGCCCCTCGAGTCCCTGGAATGACCGCCAGCGCCTTTTTCAGTCAAGCTGGAACGGAGCGGGTCTATTACGAAACGGGTGGTACAGGCTCGAGTGTCGTGTTTATTCATGGTATCGGTGGAGGAAACTCGAGTATGCAATGGCAGAAAAATGCCAAAGCCCTGACCGCAAGCCACAAGGTTTTTGTGCTCGATTTACCTGGTTTTGCCCGCAGTGGCGCAAGACCAATTTTGTACGACAGTACGGTTTACGGAGCAGCAATCGAAAATTTTTTGAAAAACGTGGTTAAAGAACCCGCCGCGATTGTCTGCTCGAGTTTGGCTTGCGCTTACAGCACCAAAATTGCCGTCGAAAAACCTGAATTGATCTCGAAATTATTGCTGGTTTCGCCCACGGGTATTGATCGCTTGGTCAATCCGCCAAACCCTGGTTTTTACGATTCGCTGACCAATGGCGTTTTGGGTCCGGTACTCTACAACGTCTTAAAATCCTCGAGTGGTATCGGTTTTTTCTTGTACAACCAAGTCTATCTCGATTGGCGACTTGCGAACGATGACATCATCAAGCTCTACCAAGGCAACCTCGAGGGGAGCGCCAAGGGTTATCCGGTTTTCGCGTTTATCTCGCAATTCGCCAATCTAAATATCAAAGACCTGTGGGGTCGTGTGACCCAACCAGCCCGCATTGTTTGGGGAACGGACGACGTCAACACACCCGTCAGTGGTGCGGCGGCGTTTCTCGAGTTGAAAAAAGTGCCGCTCGACATTCTCAAGGGACGTGCAATTCCAAATGACGAATCGCCGCAAGCATTTAACGCCTTGATGTTGGAATTCTTGAAGTAAAGTATTGTGCGTTCACCACGCTTCTCACGGACACGCGCAGGACTTTCTCATGTTTGTGTATTACATTACTTCTGAAGGCGATAGCCGCGAGCAACCGCCTCCATACATCCCTCCCCCAGCCCCCGCAAGGGGGCAAAATTATTACTGTCCCCGCAAGGGGGCAAAATTATTACTATCCCCGCAAGGGGGCAAAATTATTACTATCCCCGCAAGGTGCAAAATTATGGTTTGATGCGGTGCAACTCGAGCAACCCAGCGTCGATTTCGATGCCTTTCAGCGTCTCGAGCTTCAGCATTCCGTCCGTGATTGTTGGAATTCGGTTCACAATATCGCGCTCGAGTTTCAAGAAAAAACTGAGTTCACAAGGGTGCGTGACCTCCGCTCGACTCGAGATGATCGCGGCGTGAACAGTGCCAAGTGTGGTGCTGGCTTGCGAACCAATCATGACGCCCTTTCCTGCCAAGTGCGCCAGTTGCAACATCTCGAGCGATTCGCTAAAACCATTTCGCGCGGTTTTGATGTTGAGAATATCGAAGGTATCAAAGTCCAATTCCCGCTCGAGGTCGGCGAAGGTAAAGCAAGAATCATCGGCAATGATCGGTAGAATCTTAAGTTTTTTGAGTTCTGATCTGGCTCGAATTTGTCGAACGGGCAGTGGTTCTTCGACGTACATCAAACCAGCATCTCGCATCGCCTCGAGAATCTTTGGCGCCGATGCGACCTCGAGCGTTTCGTTGCTGTCGGCGTACAGGCGCACTCCCAAGTTTGAGAATTGTGTTTGAAGTTTGACAATCACTTCCAAATCCTTGGTGTAATTCCGTCCAACTTTAACCTTTAAAACCCGCACTCCAGCCTCGATCACACGCCGCGCTTCCTCGAGCATGGTGCTGGCATCCGAAATTCCTAAAATATACGAAACTGCAATGCTCGAGTTTGCGCCCGCAAGTGCCGCGAACAAATCCGAGCCGTTCGATTTGACTCGAGCATCCCAGAGCGCCATGTCGAGCGCACCTCTCAGAACATTGTTGTTCGGGACTGAAGCCAAAACATTTTTAATTGCAGCGCCATCATCAATCTCGAATTCAAGCCTGGGTTTTAAAAACCCGAGCATCCCGCTCATGCTCGAAATTGTCTCGCCGTAAATGGTTGGTCGCGGTGGCGCTTCGGCAATTCCGGTGACGCCATTCTCGAGCGTGACCTTCACCAGCGCGTGCTCGGCAACATTCATGCTCGAGAATTTGCCCCACGCCAAAGCCCCTTTTAACGGCAACCGAAATGGGATGATCTCGAGATTGATTATTTTTGGCACGGTTCTACACCCAATCCATGATGCGCCGCGCAATGATTTCGGGCGTTGCGGCGGTGGTGTCCACGTACAACACCCGTTTGGAGTCCAGTTGCAACAAATAATCTCGAGCCTCGATTGGGTTGTAATTGCGGCGCTCAGAAACGACGATTTTGGTTTTTGCCACAACCTCAGAGGCACTCAAACCATGATGCTCGAGGGTTGCGAATTGCTCGAGTTGGGCTTTGGAAAATACAGTATCCACGCCCTTGATGGCTTGAAGTTGTTCGAGCGTAGCGCCTGACGGATTGCCGCTCGAGACGCTGTCAAACGCATCGGAGCGCCCCAAAAGGCGTTCAACTCGGGTTTCATCTGGGGCATCAAGCACGATGAACCGCGATTTGGCATGGGTTGTTGCGGCATAAGCGACCTCTTCAAGCCCACGCAAGCCATCAAACACCAAGGGCGATTGGATTTGCGAAAGGTTGAGTTGCAACATTCCAATGGCTTGCGCCATGCCCCCAGGATGCAATTGGCGGTACTTGGCGGTCAAGGCAAAACGCTCCTCGCGGTCGGTCACAGGTTTTCCCGCCAGCGGTTCGATCATCACCACATCGGTGATGACACGCCGATCAGGCAAACCCGAGAATTTCCAACCCGCCGTCGTTAACGCCTCAAGTGTGGTGGTTTTGCCAACGCCCGTGACCCCAACCAAGATAAAGAATTCGAGGTCGGACAGGGCGCTAAAACCAGATTGGGGTTCACCGATCCGAACCATTGATCCAAATTCCAAACGCATTTAGTCGGCGCTCGCCGGTTTGGGCGTGGCTGGCGTTGAGGCTGGCGTGGTGCTCGATTCGGTTTTTGCTGAACCCGAGTCAGGTTTGCCCGAGTCTGATTTGCCGGCATCGGTTTTGGTTTCTCTTTTACCCGAGTCTGATTTGCTGCCGGTGTCTGGTGCTCGAGAATCGTTTTTGTAAAAGCCGCTGCCCTTAAAAACCACAGCGCTGGCAAAAATGATCCGTTTGACCGCCTCGCCCGTTTCTGGATTGGTCTTAAGTGGCGCTTCGGTGATGCGTTGTTCGACCTCGAACCGCGTTCCTGATGTGAGTCCCTCGTAAACATACGTCGGCATATTCGCTGATTTTAAGCGCAATGCCCAGTGGATACAAGAGACTTCAAACAATTGCAGCCAACAACCCCAGGTTGTACCTCAAGAAATCAAAGATTCAATGGTCGCCTCAACTTGCGATGTTTGGGCTTCCGACAATGCCCCAATCTCGAGGTCGAGGGCAAAAACGCCGTGGGCTTCGAGGGTTTTGATGTTGCCCTTGGCGCGTTCGGCACTGAAACCTTCGGGTTCGGCGGTGGCTGGTAGCACGATGCCCAGGCAGTCCTGATCTGGCGTGCGGGAAATCCAGCGAACGCCGTGTCCGAGTTGGCTGGGTTTGTGCGCAATGTAATCCGAAACACCACTGGGGTGAACTTGCAAGCTGTGCGCCCAACCGTTCTGGTCTGCCAGATAATCAATGAAAAACACAACTTCGGGATCAAAGCCAAGTCCTGGCTCGAGTTTGTGATGCAAGTTCGGATTGAGCTTTAATTGCTCGAGGAACTCGGCGTAGCCAGGCGGCGGTTTGATGTGACTCGGAATGCTCGAACGCACCCGCACGGTGTCGCTCGAGGTTACGGCGCTGTATTTCAGTGCGCCGTTGTCCACGGGGCGAAAATTGACGTGCGCCATGTACATGAATTCCATGCTCGAGTTTTTCAGGTTCTCGAGTTCAAAATGCACGTCGATGCGGCTCGAGTTTTCGTAGAGTTTGACCAGCGGTTTGGCTTTGTAATTAAAAGCAAATGCCACGGTGTGTTGGTAGGTTCCAGCGATTGCCAGATAACGCCCTTTGGCATCCTCACCGATCAAAAGCTGCGTGGTTTGGTACGGGGCATTCGGCAGTTCACCGTGAAGTGGGTGGGTGTCATTGGGACCTGGAACGCCCATTGCGGTTGCGCCGCAATGAATCAAAAACCCGCCATACGTCTGCAAGTACGGGGCGTTGTAGGGCATGTCAAACATTGTTTTCATGGTCAGGTTGCGCCCAAAAAACTCGAGCGACCAGATTTGCTGCCCTTGAAACGGCAAGACCACCATCTGCCCAACTTCATTTTGCAAGCGAATGCCGTGAACGCCGCTTGGATACAAGAACGTGCTGGCTTTTAGGTTTCCCAATTCAGCCAGCGGTTTCTCGAGTTCTGAGAACTGGGATTTTTGCAAATGAACGGTCGTTTCCCAGCTCATGTTCGCCTCCGTTTAAATTACTGACTTTGAAACTGACTGACTTCGGCTCGGGTCGGTGGATTTGCGCCGGCTCGGGTGCAGTTGATGGCGGCACTGACGGCGGCAAACCGCATGACCGCCAGCCAAGTTTCATCGCTGTGTGTTTCGACCTGAGCCGAATTGGTATGCCCGTGCTCGAGAAGCCCCACCATCAAACCAGCCGTGAAGGTATCACCCGCACCAACCGTGTCAATCACTTTTACTTTTGGCGTTTCGATCTCGAGGCTTGGTTTGCCAGCCCGAAACAGTACGCTGCCATGTTCGCCTTTGGTGATGATGACCGCCTTCGGACCTTTGGAGAGCCAGTCCAGCGCGACTTCTTCTAGGGTTTTATCAGGCTCGAGCCAACCCAAATCCTGATCCGAAACCTTAATCAGATGCGCCAGTTTCAACCAAGCCTCGAGTTTTTGCTTATAACCCAATAAATCTGGGGTCAAAGACGGACGGCAGTTGGGGTCAAAAACCACGGTCAAATGCTCCCGGTGGCTGGCAACAATATCGGTAATGCTCGAGCTGGTGGGTTCGGTTAAAAGGCTGATCGAACCAAACTGCATAAACCCAACGCTGGCGGGCAAAACGGGGCGCGGTTGGGGATTGTACAGGGTGTCGGCTGCGCCGGTGCCCATAAAGGAATAGTGTGCCTGTCCGCCGCGCTCTTCAACAAATGCCAGGGTGCTGTGGGCGTCTGTTTTGATCACATTGTCGGTATCAACCTGGTTTTGCTGCATGTGATCGAACAGTCTTGCGCCGAACAAATCGGTGCTGATCTGGGTTAAAAAAGTGGTCGCTTGCCCAAGTCTGGCGCTTGCCGTGGCAACGTTCAAACTTGAGCCGCCAACAAAACCCTGAAACGCCAATTCGCCTGTGCTTTTAAAATCGATGAGTGCCTCGCCTAAAATTGCAATTTTCATTGGTGCTCCTGAAATTTAATTCTGAATTTGGTCTGCATCCGCCTTGAACGCACGCGCCGCCGCCAGCGTTTCGGCATGATCGAGCAACTTTGGTAACAAACTTGGCGGCACCGTGATGCTGCCCACGCCAATCTCGAGCAATGCTAAAAACGCCCGTCTCGAGCGGACGCTCGCCACCAACAAACGGGTTTTGTTGGTTGGATTTCGAGTGATTAAGTCTTGCATTTTGGCGATCAATCCCAAACCATCATGTCCTGCATCCTCGAGACGCCCCAGATACGGCGCGACATAAGCTGCACCCAATTGGCTTGCCCAGAGTGCCTGCTCGAGCGCGTAGGCGGCGGTGAGGGTCACTGGAATACCGTCGCTGGCAAGTTTGGCGGCAGCTTTCAATCCTTCCGAGGTCGCTGGAATTTTGGCTACGATTGCGCCAGCCTCGCCGTACTTTAAAAACTCGAGCGCATCGGCAACCATGCCAGCACAATCTTGCTGCCACACTTGAACTTGTACGACTCGAGCGCCAAATTCAAAAACCTGCTCAACAAATTTTGACAATCTAGACCTTGAAACACCGTCGCGTTTCAAAATGCTAGGGTTGGTGGTGACGCCGTAAACCACAGGATTTTGCAGAGCCTTCTCGAGCAGTTTTAAGTCGGCGCTGTCAATGAACAAGTGCATGGGCAATCCCGCATCCCTGGTTTGAGGATGATTCATGCTTTCCTCGCTGGTTTGGAAACTCGAGCGCAGGATTTACGTTCGATCAATTTTGTTTCGAGTCGGGTCACGCCAGCTTCGATTTTTTTACCTTCGATTGAATCTAAAATCATTTGTGCTGCCATTCTACCGAGTTCGTAAGTCGGCTGTGCAATCACGGTCAATGGCGGATCGACCACGCTTCCCCAAGTCGAATCGTCAAAACCAATCAGGGACAAGTCTTTGGGCACTCGAACGCCCAGTTCTCGAATCGCTCGCAAGACGCCGCCCATCATTTGGGCATTGCAAACAAACAAGGCTTTTGGTGGGTTTGGGTGCCCAAACATTTCAATAAAGGCATCAAAACCACTTTCGTCCAGATTGCGGCAAGTCTTGATCCGTTCAGGCTCGAGTTGGATTTTTGCGATTCGCAGCTCGTCTTGAAACCCCTTTAATCGCTCACGACCCGAAGTGATTTTGATGTCGCCAGCAATCACACCAAAGTTTGTATGACCCAAATCCAGCAGGTAACGAGCGGCTTGTCGCGCACCGCCAACATTGTCCGAAAGCACGGCTCGAACACCCTTTGCGCCGCTGATGCGATCCACCTCGACCACAGGAGTCCCCGCTCGAGCCAGGGCTTCGATGGTTGCCACGCCAACCTCGGTCGGCTCGAGGATCACCCCACCGACTTTGAAACCTTTTAAAAGCTCTAAATACTGTTTTTCCTTGTTACCGTCCTCGCTCGAGTTGCACAAAATGGTGGTGTAATGGTGCTCGCTGGCGAAGTCTTCGACGCCTTTGGCAACCTCGGAGTGAAACTGCACGAGAATATCGGAGATGATCAAACCAATCGTTCTCGAGCCTTGCATCCTGAGACTTCGCGCCAATTGATTTGGTGCATAACCCAATTCTGCCGCCGCCTCGAGCACCCGTTCTCGCGTTACCGTGGCGACGCGGTCGGGACGCGTCAACGCCCTCGAGACCGTGCTGATGCTGACCCCAGCGTGTTTGGCAACACTCTCTAGGTCGGCAGGATTCTCGCTGTTCTCTCGAGCCACGGTT
Organism: uncultured Deinococcales bacterium; assembly: GCA_964247135.1. Lineage (GTDB taxonomy): Bacteria > Deinococcota > Deinococci > Deinococcales > JAAFIG01 > JANXTZ01. The sequence goes on from CAXTTL010000012.1 coordinate 28,912, forward strand.
TAGCCTTTCACCGCGCCCACCAGCAAGCCTTTGGAAATATAACGCTCGAGAATCACGGCAATCACGGTTACTGGCGCGATGGTCACCAAGGTCAGCACGCTGATGCCCCACCATTGCGGACCACGCTGCGCATTTTGACCCGCCACCAAAATCGGCATGGTCTGAGACGCCAGGGTTTGGGTCAAGAACAGCGCCACAATGTATTCGTTCCAGGCAAAGACCAGCACAAACAAAAACGTCGCCACCAGTCCAGGCGCAGACAGTGGCAGCGTAATTCTGATAAATGCTTGAATTCTCGAGCAACCGTCGATCAACGCGCTCTCCTCGAGTTCGGCTGGGATGCCCAGAAAATAATCGCGCATCAACCAGACGGCAAACGGCAAATTGAAGGCGGCATAGGCAATAATCAGCCCAAATTTGGTGTCGTGAATGTGCAGCCATTGAAACATCACATACAGCGGAATCACCACCACCACGGGCGGCAGGATTTTTTGCGAGATAAACCAAAAGGCGATGTCTTTGTTTTCGATCTTGCCGTACTGGTACGAAAACCGCGCCAAACCGTATGCCGCCAACGAACCGATGGTGATGCACAGCAAACTCGAGAAGATGGCGACGGTGATCGAATTAAAATACTGAGCGCTGAAAAACTGCCATTGGTCAACCAAAAAGTATTTCCAGTTGTCGAACGTGCCTTGAAAGTCGATGCCAGGAATGTACTTGGGTCCTCGGTAGACGTCGATTGGGTTTTTGAAGGCGGTGGTGAGCGTCCAGAGCAGCGGAACGAGCACCACCAACGACCAGATGCCCAGCGCCAGGTACGAAAAAAAAGCCTGGACAGGGTGACGTCGCTCGAGCATCACATGCCCCCAGCAATCCGCCGACGCACGGTGTTGACGTACAAGGTCGTCACCAGGGTAACGGTGAACAGCAAAATATAACCAATGGCGCTGACCTGACCCAAGTTAAAACTGCGCCAAGTCGAATAGGCAAACAAGGTGGTACTTTCGGTTGCCACGCCAGGACCGCCGCCGGTCAGCACAATCGGCATGTCCACGATTTTGAATGCCTCAACCATCCGAATCAGAATGACCGTGCTCGAGACGGGCAGCATCATCGGGAAGGTGATGTGCCAGAACAATTCCCAGGGGGTTGCGCCGTCCACCACCGCAGCCTCGTAAGGTTCGTGCGGTAATGTCTCGAGTCCGGCGAGCATGACAATCAAAATGAACGGCGTCCACTGCCAGGTGTCGCCCAGAATAATCAATATTTTTGCCAACGTGCCGTTGCCGAGCCAGGGCAGGTCTTGCAAGCCAAAAATGCCCATGATCGGCGCGAGCGGTCCGATGCGAAAATCAAAAACCATGCGCATGATGTACGCCACCGCCACGGGGGTAATCATCATGGGAATCAAGAACAGCACCCGAAAAAACCGTCTGAAACGCAATTTTTGCGTCAGTAACAATGCCAGACCAAAACCCAGAATGTACTGCAAGCTGACGCCAAAAAACACGTAAATCAGGGTCGTGCCAAGGGTTTCCCAGATATGGCGGTTGCCCAGCACGTCAATAAAATTCCCCAACCAGACAAAACCGCCAAACCCCGAGGGTCCGTACCTCGAGATCGCCAGGAACAGGCTGGCGACGGTTGGAAAAATCGAGAGCACGAACACCAAAAAAAGCGCCGGTGCCAGAAAAAATATTTTGGAACGGGTTTCGCTGCTCGAGAAACCACCTTTTTTTGGGGTCACGTGTTGGCTCATGTTTTATTCCTGAATGTTGCTCGAGTTTGTTTTGTCATTTTTATGTCACCTCGAAAAGAATTTGATTCTGGATTTATTGATTTACAATACTCTGGAAACTTTTACTCACAACCTCAAGAATTCGCCGTCACTGAGGGCGCAGCAAGCAGCGCCCCTACAAACCCAAAATACTTGGCAAGCACGAATTAGCAAAAACATTCCGAAACTATTGGATTTAAAAATATACGTTTATACCACAAGAAAACAAGACACCAGGAATAAAATCCTGGTGTCTTGCATTGTAAATCAGTTTCCCTCGAGAGACTTCAGTTTCAGGCTGGCACGGTAAATCGTGAGTTGCTTTTTGCGTCCCAACTCGTCGGTCAGCTTGTCCCAGGCGGCTGAGACGCCGTCGAGTGCGACCTGCGGTGTCTCCTCGCCCGACAAGGCTCGAGCGATGCCCTCGTCCAGCAATTTTTGGTAACGGTCGGTGCCTGGAAGGCGAATGTCAAGCACCAAATTCTTGGATTTGAGGCTGGATTTGATTGCGCCCAGGTAATTGCCGGCGTCCTCTTTGGTCATGCCCGATTTGATCCAGATCGAATCGTTGTTGAAGTGGCTCAGGCGGTAAGGGTTAAAGCCCGTAATGCCCAAGGTCACGTCTTCGTCGCTGTTTTCGGGTTGGGTCAGGAATGCCAGGTAATCAAAGGCAATGTCCTTGTTTTTGGACTTGGAGTTGACCGCGCCCGACCAGCCACCGAATGCGGCGTAAGGGGCATAATTGACGGCATTCTTGGTGATCCATTTGTTGGCGCTGCGGTCCCAGACTTCTTTGGAGCCTGGCAAAATGACCGCGCCAAGCTTGCCCTGAATGACCGAGGTTTTCTTGTCGGTTGATAGCGAACCGATGTCGCCCCAGTCAATGGCAAGTGCAGCCTGCCCACCGACGAAGGCGGAACGAACGTCGCCGGTGTCAAAGTTGACCATGTTCGGTGGTCCAAACTTCTGCATTTCTTTCCATTCGCCCAAAGCACGGACAAAGCCGCCCGCGTTGATCAGTGGTTTCATGGTGTCGCTGTTAAAGAACATGCCTTGGGTCGTGCCCTTGTACTGCATGTAACCGCCGGCTCGAGAACCCAGCACCCAGAAGCTTTGAGCGTTGCGTTTTTGGGCTTCGGCAACGCCGTACATCTTCACGCCGTCCACGGTTTTACCCGTGAAAAATTCTGCCATGTCGTGGTACTGCCCCCAGGTTTTGGGCGGTACAAGCGCATAACCGTACTTGGCGGCGAAATCGGCTTTGAATTGCTTGTTCGCCCACAAATCGCGGCGGTAATAGACCATCTGGAAATCGCCGTCGAGCGGCACCATGTAGGTTTTACCTGCGTAGGTCGCCGAGAACTCGCGGAAGAACGGCATGATCTCGTTCCATTTGATGCTTGGCGTTTTGGCAATGTAGCTGTCCAAAGGCTCGAGGTAACCGCCCGAGACGTAATCGCCCAACCACTGCGGGTCGAACACGCCCGCGTCGAAGGTGTTGGTGCCGCTGGTGAAATCGGTCAGGATGCGTGGAAACAAATCCGAGAAGGTCGTCAGGACCACGTTGATTTTTGCGCCCGTCAGTTTCTCGAATTCTGGGGCGTGCCGCTTTAAAGGCTCACCGATCTGAGGTCCATCGAAGGTCACGATGGTCATGGTTCGCCCCGCGTATTTGAGGCTCGATTGTCCACTCGCCGCCGCCAACAAACCGACCGCCGCCAGCAGTGCCACACCCATTAGCGATCCGACCAAAAGCTTTCTTTTGTTCATGCCCTACCTCCTGGGAATTCACGCCTGAAGTCAAACCCGAGTGCAAACCAAGCACACGAACCAAAGCCCAAAACTGTGTTTTGGACAAGAAAAACCTTTGACTGCAAACGTTTGCAGAAACTATAGACCTCGGATTAGAATTCTGTCAAGAGTTGCAATTCGGGCAAAACAAAAAATGACGACCCAGTCCAAAGCGCCATATTCCCAAACTTAAAGGAATAAATTCATGTCCAGTACAACACCCATCGCTCGAGTCGCCATCATCACAGGGGCAGGTCGCGGTATCGGTGAAGGTTGCGCCCGAGCCTTTCTGGAACAGGGTTTTGCCGTGGTGATCGCCGAAAAAAACCCAAGCTTGGGTTTGAGGCTCGAGTCTGAATTGGGCTTCAAGGCGCGTTTTATTCAAACCGACGTGACAAATGCTTCGAGCATTGAACATCTCATTTCTCAAACCATTTCCAAATTTGGTCGCATCGATGTGCTGGTGAACAACGCTGGTCGCAACAAACGCACGCCGCTGCTCGAGATCAGCCAAAACGACTGGGACGAAGGGATATTGCTGAACCTCTCGAGCGTCTTTTTGATGTGCCGCGCCGCCATGCCCGAGCTGGTGAAAACCAAAGGCAGCATCGTCAACGTCTCGAGCTTGGTCGGTTTGCAAGGGCAATCCGAAGCGGTGGTTTATGCCGCCGCCAAAGGTGGCGTGATTGCCCTGACCAAAACCCTGGCACTCGACTTTGCACCGCTCGGGGTGAGGGTCAACTGCATTTGCCCAGGCGATATTTGGACGCCGCAATACAGCGAATGGCTCGCGGAACAAACCGATGGAAAAGCCATGCTCGAGGCGATCAATGCGCGGCTTCCTGTTGGGCGTTTGGGAACAGTCGAAGAGACGGCGCAAGCAATTTTATTTTTGGCAACCAATGGTTTTGCAAACGGCGTTATTCTGACATTGGACGGCGGGAAAAGTATAGGTTAACAGGTATCGGTTAAATCGGAGGAAATCATGAAACTCGCTTCACTCAAAGACGGACGCGCCATCGTCACCGACGGCACAAGGTTTACGCCACTCGCCAGCCTGGGATTTTCTGGTTCGATGCTCGAGTTTGTCCAGGCAGGCGAGAGCGCCCTCGAGAAACTGAAGACCAATTTGGCTGGTGTTGGTTTTCACGAAAACCTCGAGCTGCACGAGCTAGCCCGCCCGATTGCCAAACCAACGAAAGTCATTTGCATCGGTCTAAATTACCGCGATCACGCCATCGAAGCGGGCATGGCAATCCCAACTGTGCCTGTAGTCTTCTCGAGATTTAACTCGACGCTCCTCGACCCGTTTGAAGACATCCAGCACGACTCGAGCCTGACCTCAGAACTTGATTACGAGGTTGAATTGGTGATTGTGATCGGCAAAACGGGCAAGCGCATTCTTAAAGAAAATGCGATGGGGCATGTGCTGGGTTACAGCGTTTGCAACGATGTCAGCGCCAGGGATTTGCAAATGGGCAAAGACACCAGCGGTCAATGGACAAGGGGCAAAAACGTTGACGCCACCTGCCCGATTGGTCCTTGGATTGTTACAAAAGACGAAGTTCCCGACCCGCAAAACCTCAAACTGGGCTGCATGGTCAACGGCGTGGAATTGCAAAACTCGAGCACCGGCGAAATGATTTTCGGCGTCGAAGAGCTGGTGCACCGGTTGTCGTTTTGGTTCACGCTCGAGGCTGGCGATGTGATTATTACTGGCACACCCGTCGGTGTGGGTTTTGCCAGAAAACCACCCATCTTCTTAAAACCAGGCGATGTGACCAAAGTTTGGGTCGAAGGCGTCGGCGAAATTGAAAATAAGGTTGTTGAGGTGAACGCATGAGACGACTCGAGAAACTCCGTGCCGTCGTGACGGGCGCAGGTTCGGGCATCGGGCAAGCCATTGCGGTTCGTTTTGCACAGGAAGGTGCGAGCGTTGTTTGCTCTGACATCAACCTCGAGGCGGCAAAAAATACTGTCTCCATGCTCGAGACGCCAGGCTTGACATTTCAAGTCGATGTTTCTAAAGAAACCGAAATGAAAGCCTTGATCGCGTTCACGCTCGAGCATTTTGGCGGACTCGAGTGCATGGTGAACAATGCAGGCGTCGGCATTGCGGCTCGAGTCACCGAAACCAGCGAAGAGGATTGGGATCGGGTCATGAACGTCTGTTTGAAAGGCACGTTTTTCGGCATGAAACACGCGATTCCTGCCATTCAACACTCGAGCCACCCCGAAAATACCGATGGCAGCGTGATCAATATGGCGTCCATCGCCTCGTTTGTTGGACTGATTGACCGTGTGGCTTACAGCGCCGCCAAAGCTGGCATTCTCGGCATGACCAGGGCTGCCGCGATGGATCATATTCCCGATGGCATTCGCGTGAATTGTATTGCTCCAGGTACGGTGGACACCCCTTGGGTGCAACGCATCACCGCCGATTATGAAGACCCCGAAGCCGCTCGAGTTGCCATGCGAGCCAGACAACCGCACGGACGGCTTGTGACCGCTCAAGAGATTGCGGCGATGGCGGCGTACCTCGCCTCGAGCGAGGCGATGAGCGTGGTTGGGGCGGCGATGATGGTTGATGGCGGTGTAACCGCGCGATAAGCAAAAAAACTGTAGGGGATGGTCTCAGACCAACCCCTACACATCAGGAGATAAAATGCGAGACCAACAATTTGTTGCCGTTCATCGAGGTGGATTGCTCAACAAAGAGCATCATCGTCAACTGATGATTTGGGCGGCAGATTGCGCCGAAAACGTTCTACCGCTTTTTGGTGAACAACCCGATGATTGTCTTCTCGAGGCACTTAAAACGGCTCGAGCCTGGGCAAAAGGAGAAATTCCTGTGGGTCAAGCGCAAAAAGCCTCTGTACAATGCCACGCGGTTGCTCGAGAATCCATCAATCCTGCGGCAATTTTCGTGGCTCGAGCGGTTGGACAAGCAGTTGCCACGGCGCACATGGCAGACCATTCGCTGGGAGCTGATCTCTATGCCCTGAAAGCGGTGAGAGCCGCTGACCAGTCAGTCGATGCAGAAAAAACTTGGCAGAACGACCAACTTCCACTCGAGATCAAAGAACTTGTCCTTTCCGCCCTGCAAGGCAGTCGTTTTAGGTCCTGGTATTCGATTTAATTGGAGGTGATTCGGCAAGTTCACATTTTGTAGTGGATGGTCTGAGACCATCCATTACGTCAACATTCAATTCACCGACCTCGAACCAAAATTCCAGTGTCCGTCAACAAAATCAATGCTGAGGCTCGAGTTGTCCTGCACTTCCCCTGCCAGGATTTTCTTCGCCAGCGGCGTCTCGAGTTCGCGTCCGATGGCGCGTTTGAGCGGTCGTGCGCCGTAGGCAGGGTCGTATCCGACGCCCGCCAGGTGGTCTTTGGCGGCGTTGGTCAACTCAAGGGTCACACGGCGCTCGGCAAGTCTCGAGCGCAAACCGTTGAGTTGCACATCGACGATTTCGCGCATTTGATGAATGCTGAGCGCCTCAAAAATCACGATGTCGTCAACTCGGTTCAAAAATTCTGGGCGGAATTCGCGCTGCAAAATGTTCAGAATTTCTTCTCGAGTGCCCTGCGTCATGCCGCCAGACCGTGCCGCCTCGAGAATCACGGGGCTGCCGATGTTGCTGGTCATGATGATGACCGTGTTTTTAAAGTCCACGGTGCGACCCTGTCCGTCGGTCAATCGTCCATCGTCGAGCACTTGCAAGAGCACGTTGAAGACATCGTGGTGGGCTTTTTCAATCTCGTCGAACAGAATCACGGCGTAAGGACGGCGACGAATTGCTTCGGTCAATTGCCCGCCCTCTTCGTAACCGACATAACCTGGAGGTGCGCCGATCAGTCGCGCCACGGTGTGTTTTTCCATGTATTCGCTCATGTCCAGGCGAATCATGGCGCTTTCGGTGTCGAACAAAAATCCTGCCAGGGCTTTCGCCAGCTCGGTTTTGCCCACACCTGTTGGTCCCAAAAAGATAAAGCTGCCAATCGGACGTTTGGGGTCTGACAATCCCGCCCTCGAGCGACGAATCGCGTCCGAAACCGATTTAATTGCCTCATCCTGCCCGATCACACGCTTGTGCAATTCTGCCTCGAGCCGCAAGAGTTTTTCGCGCTCACCCTCGAGCAATTTCGAGACTGGAATGCCCGTCCATTTCGAGACAATCCCCGCCACATCATCGTCGGTGACTTGCTGGCTGGCAAACTTGGCGGTTTTCAATTTTTTCTCGAGAACGCGCATCTCTTGCTCGAGGGCTGGCAAGGTGCCGTATTTGAGTTCGGCGGCTTTGGACAGGTCGTAATCACGTTCCGCCTGATCGATGGCGGTGCGCGTGGCATCGAGTTTTTCGCGGGTTTCGCGCACCCGCACGAGTTCTTGGCGCTCGGTTTCCCATTCGGCGCGAAGGCTCATGACCTTGCCCGTGATGTCCTTTAACTCAATCTCGAGGTCTTCGAGGCGGCGCATCGAATCTTCGTCTTTTTCTTTTTGCAGCGCCTGACGTTCGATCTCGAGTTGCAATTTGCGGCGCTCTAGACCATCAATCTCTTCGGGGCTGCTCTCGAGCTGCATCCGCAATCTGGCTGCGGCTTCGTCGATCAGATCGATGGCTTTGTCGGGCAGTTGCCGTTCGGTGATGTAACGTTGCGAAAGCGTCGCCGCTGCCACCAGCGCGGGATCGGTGATTTCCACGTTGTGATGCAACTGATAACGCTCTTTCACGCCACGCAAAATGCTGATCGTGTCCTCGACGCTGGGTTCTTCGACAAACACGGGTTGAAAGCGCCGCTCGAGCGCCGCGTCCTTTTCGATCTCGCGGTATTCCTTTAAGGTGGTTGCGCCGATCAAGTGCATCTCGCCACGTGCCAGCGCGGGTTTGAGCATGTTGCCCGCGTCTGGGCTGCCCTCGGTTTTGCCCGCGCCGACAATCGTGTGAAGTTCGTCGATAAACAAAATCACGTCGCCATCGGCTTTGGTGACATCTTCGATCACGGCTTTGAGGCGCTCTTCAAATTCGCCGCGAAATTTTGCGCCCGCCAGCAAACTCGAGATTTGCAAGCTGACGATGCGTTTGTCCTTCAAGCCGTCTGGCACGTCGCCCTTGACGATGCGCTGTGCCAAACCTTCGGCGACGGCGGTTTTACCCACGCCAGGTTCGCCAATCAAAACTGGGTTGTTCTTGCTGCGTCTGAGCAAAATCTGCATGATCCTACGAATCTCCTCGTCGCGCCCAATCACGGGGTCAAGTTTTCCTTCCCTTGCTGCTTGCGTGAGGTCGGTTCCGTATTTATCGAGCGATTCAAAATGTTGTTCTGCGGTTTGTGAATCCACGCGTTTGCCTCCACGTTGTTGTTCGATTGCAGCTCTCAAGGCTTTGACATCAGGAAGTTCCTTGCCGTTGTGCTGCTCGCGCATGGCAAGGAAAAGCACGTCCAAGCCGACAAAAGAATCGCCAAACTCTTTCGCCAATTTCTCAGCACGGTCAACCGCTCTTGCCGCCTCACTCGAGAGGTACTGCCCTGGTTGCGTGCTGCCCGAAACTTTGGGCAGTTTTGCCAGTGCCGCCTCGAGCGCTATTCGTGCCGTTTGCGCGTCGCCTCCAGCCAAATTGACGGCTCGAGCCGCTGGGCTGCCTTGGTTGCTCGAGTCCGGTTGCAATGCCGCCAGCAAAAAGTGAACGGGCGTGATCTGCGAGTTGCTGCGCGAGGTTGCCATCTGCTGCGCGGTTTGCAGCGCTTGTCCTGCGAGTTCGGTAAATTTTTCGTTGTTCATGAATGCACCTCGAAAAGTTCTTGATGCTCGAGATTTAGCTCGAGTTATTTAGTGCCTTAAATCATAAGACTTGAGTGTGGTATTGTCAAATTTCTCGAGTGTTTAAAGCAAGAATTTTGTCTGTGACTCTAAATTCGATCAAAACATTTGCGGAATTTCTACACATTTTGGAGTGGTTTTCCCCAAACGATCTCGGCGGCAATTTGAAGTTGAACCACATCACCCGTGAATTGGCTCACCAAGTTACCAACCGCTTTGTCAAACTCAAAATAACGCTCTTTTGTCATGCGTTCTTGTGAAAACGATGCGCGACCATGAAACGATTCGATATACGACTCGAGCGATTGCTTGAACGTCACGGACGATGTTTGTGTCGAACCTAATTTTTGAAACAATCCGCGTTGCTCGAGACATGCAATCAAATCAAAGTTTTGGAAATCCTGGACGGTGGAATACCTTGAAATGATGTTTTTCAATTCCTTGTCCCACGGCAAGGTTTCTTGGATCGGCGTCACAACTGCCAAGATGCCATCTGGTTCGAGTATTCTCGCAAAATGCGGCAATGCAATGTTCCAATCCATCCAATGCAAGCTTTCTCCAGCAACGATGAGTGAATACTGCTGATTTGGAGTAAACTCCTCGGCTCGAGCAACATGCCATTGAAGGTTTGGGTGATCGCCATTCTCGAGTTGCTGGGCATGAGCGATCATTTCGGGCGAAATGTCAACTGCGTCCAAAGCCCCAACAAGATTGACCAACTGTCGAGCTAGAAATCCCGTACCACAGCCGACATCCAGCACTCGTCCCAACGGATTTGACATCAATGAAACTAGGTATTCAAAAGTCTTGAGTGGATATTGTGGTCGATGTTGGTAAGCCTTAACAACACTCGATTCCTGGAAGGCAGAAGCGTTGTACGCATTCAAGTGTGAAGGCTTATCTGAATTGCTGCTCATGGTTAACCAAGTATAAGCTTGGCAATTAAAACTTTCTTTGAAGTCGTTCGAGAAACCGACCAATACCAGTTAAGCTACATGCCATGTCAGACCTCACGCACTTTAAAGACGGGCGACCCCACATGGTCGATGTCTCCGACAAAACTGCCACAAGGCGCGAAGCCACCGCCGAAGCCACGATTCTTCTGCCACTTGAAGCTCGAGCAGCCCTGGACCGAGGCGGCGTGGGCAAAGGCGACCCGCTCATGGTGGCGCAACTTGCGGGCATCATGGGTGCAAAAAAAACCAGCGATCTGATCCCACTGTGCCATCCAATTCCACTCTCGAGCGTGGACGTGACGCTCGAGCGAACCGAAGTTGGTGTTCGCGTGACCGCCACAGCCCGAACCACCAACCAAACTGGGGTTGAGATGGAAGCCTTGACCGCCGTGAGTGTTGCCGCGTTAACGGTTTACGACATGCTGAAAGCCGTCAGTAAAGGTATTGAAATCTCGAAGATTCGGTTATTGAAAAAAACGGGTGGAAAATCTGGGGATTGGGTCGCTCAAGACTGAATCTCAAGTCATCACGGGCGTTATACTGCCCCATGCCCAACATTTCCGAAACCGACCTGCAAACCGCCAATGCCGAACTCCTCGAGTGGCTGCGAATTCCCAGCATCAGCACCCTGCCCGAGCGCAAAGCCGACATGAACCGCGCCGCCGAATGGTTGCACGCCAAGCTCGAGAACATCGGGTTCATTTCTGAAATCCTCGAGACTGCGGGTCATTCGGTGGTTTTTGCCGAGCGCAAATCGAAGAACTCGAGTGCTCCGACGGTTTTGCTCTATGGTCATTATGATGTTCAACCTGTTGACCCCGAAAACGAATGGATCACGCCACCATTTGCACCAGAAATCCGTGATGGACAGATTTTCGCTCGAGGTTCGACAGACGACAAGGGACAGGTTTTTGCACACGTCAAAGCGCTCGAGTTGTACTTGCGTGACCACGGCGATTTGCCAATCAATATCAAACTGTTGATTGAAGGCGAAGAAGAGATTGGCAGTCCAAACCTGACGCCTTTTGTCGAAGCCCACAAGCAAAAACTCGAGTGCGATGTGGTTGTGATTTCTGACGGCAGCATGTTCGCGCCCGGCGTTCCAACATTAACTACAGGCTTGCGAGGTTTGGCGTATTTTGAAATTCATGTTCAAGGCGCGTTCAAAGACCTGCACTCGGGCGGGTACGGTGGCGCGGTTGCCAACCCGATTCAAGCCCTCGCGCAAATCATTCAAAGTTTACGAGATGGCAACGGCAAAATTTTAATTCCAGGCGTGTACGACAAGGTTCGTGAAATCTCGAGCGTCGAAAAAGAGGCTTGGGCAAAATTACCATTTTCAGAAGCTGACTTTGCCAAATCAGTTCATGTGAATGAACTTCCGGGCGAACCAGGGTTCAGCGTCCTCGAGCGACTTTGGGCGCGACCCACCCTCGAGATCAACGGTATTTGGGGCGGCTTTCAAGGCGAGGGTGCAAAGACCGTACTGCCAGCCAAAGCGGGCGCGAAAGTCAGTTTACGGCTCGTGCCAGACCAAACACCAGACGAAATTGCAACACTGGTGCAAAAACACATTGACAGCCTCGAACTGCCAGGCGTCACCGTCGAGTTGAAATTCTTGCACGGCGGAATGCCCGCGTTGGTTGAATTCTCGAGTGCGGCGGCTCAAGCATCAATTCGGGCGCTCGAGAAAGCATATCCAGGCAAGGAAGTTGCCATCACTCGAGGTGGCGGCACGATTCCTGTGGTGGCAACCTTCAAAGAAATGCTGGGCGCTCCGGTTTTACTGGTCGATTACGGCTTGCCCGATGACGGGGCGCACGGACCAAACGAACGCTTCACGCTCGAGTGTTTCCACAATGGCATCAAAACCAGTGGATTCTTGTACGAAGAACTTGCAAAATTGTAACGCCAAAATTTCAAATTGAAACAGGATTCCCGCGCGGAAAATACATTCCAGTGCGGGTTTCTTGCAGGTATTCCTCGAGTTGCGGCATTCTGGATTTAATCGCGGCAGCGCACTCAAGTTCGATGTCATACGGCACGCGCACCAGGGTTAGCTCGAGTCCGAGGCTACCGTGCAAAATGCCGTAGCTGGGTGTTGGATCGTCGAGCGGATTGCCGACGCTGCCGACGTTGAACACCATTTTTCGCCGCATCTCAGGCATTGGTTCTGGATGGCGACGCAAATAGCGTACCAGGGTCGTGTGAATATCGCCGTAACCAATGGCGGATGGGATGGGAGCGTCCATGCCAACGAGTTC
>CAXTTL010000013.1:0-40805 GCA_964247135.1 uncultured Deinococcales bacterium
AAAACTCGAGAGGTGCGGATTTCAAACCGATGTTTATGTTGTAATGTCGTTCATCACCTCCTTTTCAAGTGCTTTAAAACCCGAGGCAAGTCCAAACCTCGAGCCAGCAAGATCAATTTCTGTACCGCAAGTTTGAAAACATTCCGCCGCTTGGGGACAAGACGACGCTGCTCAGCCTCGAACAGCAACTCCCTGATTTTTTCATCGTTGAGTTTTTCCAAGTAATAATCGTTCTTCACCGCTCACCTCCTTGTGGTGAACCGCATAAACCTCTGAACGCTCGAGATGCCACCGATGCCCCAACCGTGACTGTTGATGAGCATGGTGGGCTTTGGACATCCTCCAAACGTCCACCAGCGTTTTGCGTTTTAAACACACTAAAGAAATCTGAGTGTGATCTTGTCAATTCAGGTCAAGCAAAAACCTCGAGCAACCACGTACACGTCAAGCCAAAGATTAAAGCTCGAGTCGGGTGCAAGTTGTTTTTGACCTCGAGAGGCAACAGCTTTATTTGGTTGCCTCAACAGAAAATGCTGGTTTTATTCACAAACCGAGCAACTGCCGTGAAAAATCACGCAACACCTGCGCAGCCCGTAAAATCGCCTGTGCTTCCTCGAGCGTCGGTTCGGGTTGATTGCCTGGGTAACGGTTTGGGACAACCGCCTGTGCGATCAACTCCGCCGCGCTGCGTTCCAAACTGGGTGTTGTGCTCGGCAGCAACTCGAGCAAAGCCACCAGATCATGCGTGCGTGGGGCTGGGCACACCAGCCTGCAAAATGACCGCTTTGAGGTACTTCTCGCAGGCTTGTGCCAACAACTAACACGCCCCTCGCGGGTGCGCTTCTATACCCTCGAGCGCATACTGAAAGTCATCTTCGGCATATGCCAACCAGTCTCTAGAGTTATGGCTGTCGGGCATACAACACCACACCATCACGCTTGGCTTCGAGCGACAAGCCATTTTGCGGGTCAAGGAAATCACGTTCGTGAAGCGTCACAAAATCCATTGGGAAACGCCGTGGACTGAATTCCCGTTGCGCCCTTAAACCCGCCTCGAGCAAATTGCTGTGATCGTCAAGCACCAACAACAAGTCCAAATCACTGTCTGGCAAAGCCTCACCTCGAGCAACACTGCCAAACACCAAGACCAGTTTTGCGCCAGAAGCCACGCCCGCACGTTGCGCGATTTCCCTCAAAGCCGATTGAGACTGTGGTGGAGGCTCGAGCGTTGGCATGAAATCAGTTTAGCATCCAGGCATAACGCATTCAATTGAGCGACCTGAATGCCCTTTGGTCGGGCGTTTGTTCTTGCCATAAAATGGAAAATTTACTTCCGTCTTGCCCATGATAAGCTGCGACACCACATGCTCGAGATTGAAACAACATTTGCAACCACATGCACAACCACGCTCGATCTGGAGCAAACAACAGCTTTACTCGAGATGTTTTCCAACATTGGAATCGGTGCTTGGTTGACACAACATCCTTTCGCGGGACTGCATTTCAAACCTCGGGTTTTGCTTGGTGAAATCGAAGTCTATGGTCTTTACAGTTACCTCGAGAGAACCGCCGAAATTGCCGTTGCTCGAGAAGAAAACAGTTTTGGGCAAGCGTTGGTTTGGGGAAAAATTGACAAACTCAGTTACGCCGCACCAAATGCCTTGGATGCCGTGCTTTACACCATGTTGCACGAATTGGGGCATCATGTACACAATTGTTTAAGAGCCGCTGAACTCTTTCAATTTGCGCTGAGTTTAAGAACCATTCGCAGCGATGGTGTCAGCCATTACGCCAAAAAATCAACTGCACCCATCGAGTATTTTGCCGAAAACTTTCTGGCATGGGTGGTCGCTCGAGAAGCACTTTTTCAAAACGACAAATTGGCTTATGCTATGATCAGTCAGGCTTTAAAAACCTTGCAATTGGAGGTTGGCGCATGAAAGTCATCACAGAGCAAATCAATGCTGAAGACGCTGGAGTCGAACTGATTGAATCGATTTTGGCTGGGACATTGACCGAAGCGCGATACGACCTTTTGATTGAAGCCATCGCCAAAAACGGTATCGATGAAGCTTTTGCTGGCGCAATTTATCAGGGCAAACCAGCTTGGCGCGAGAAACATTACAAACGCTACGGATTGATCAAAGTCTAAAAACTCGAGCGTTAATTCAAAGTGCGTTTAGAATCGTAATGACCCGACAACCCCTCAAGCGATTGCGCGGTTTCAATCGCCCAACTCGAGTAGACACCCTTGAAAAACTCGCCCTGAAACACCCCAGCCGCTCGAGCCTCGGTGATGTCATACTGCCAGATCGCATCCTGGTCGAGCATGTACGCGCCGCGCAAGGCTTGCACCGCGTTCTGCCAGCCCAGCGCGTGCCGCAACTGATCGGAAAACTTCCAGATCGCTTTCCGCGCCCGATTCTGATCGGCGCTGCTGGTGGCATCTGGAAAAAACGCATCCATGATGCGCTCGAGCGACGCCATACCACCCTGCTCGAGCAAGAACACCAGCAACTCCGCAGGGCGACCCGTGGGTGCAAGCTCGAGTTTGCGGTCATTGATGAACACCCGCAGCACCCCTTGCGCCAAAACCCGCACGATGGTTTTGGGAATGTACTCGAGCGGCACTGGCACGGGCTTCTCGGCAAGGGACAGAAGCTCGAACAATTTGGGGAACATTCGCACCTCCTCGCGCATGTGAAGCGTCTGCACGGGCATCCCCTCGAGCAAGTCCACCGCATCGGTCAAACGCCCCTCGCGCCGTGCGAGTTCGGCGCTGGCAACACGGTAGAGCCATTGATCCGAGACACTGACCAGCGTCCCCACCCGCTCGAGTGCGATTTTGGCGTGCTTGGTATCGTTCAGCGCCAGAAACGCCATGCTTCGCGCCACGTTGACGATGGGCGTTTCGGTGTCGTAAATGTGCAAGGCAAGCTCGAGCGTCTCCAAAGCTTCGGTGGGACGACCTGAAAGCCGCAAGGTGCGAGCCAGCCCAAGATGGGATTCTTCACGGTCACTGAGGTCAGACGCAATTTGAAGCGCTTGACGGTACGAAAATTCTGCCCTGTGCCATTCGCCCAGCACCCGCCGCGAAGCCCCCAAACCGTTCAGAATGGCGGCTTGCATGGATGCCGCTTTTGGGTTTTTGGTTAAGCGCACACCCTCGAGAAAATGATGTTCGGCTTCAGGCTCAAGATCACGTAACGTAGAAATACCAAGGTTATAACGGATCAATGCCAAAGTGCTGGGACGTGATCGAAATATTGGCAATGCTTCAAGCCAAACGACTCGAGCTTGAGCATTTTGATCACTATATGAAAAGCAATGACCTTCATTAATCAAAACTAAGCCAAGTTGGATACCTTTAAGGAATTTCTTCGCTATTTTAAATGCTTGAATCCAAGGTTCTCCCAATTCAAACAATGACCATCCAAGACGACCCCATGCTAATCCAAGTGAATTATGATCTGTCAAATGCAGAATAGTAATCTCTAATATTTTCTTTGCCTGAGCATAAAATCCCTGTTGTTGTAAGCTAATTGCATATTGAATTTGAATTAAATGGGCATTAGAAACACCACAACGTTCAATGACCTGACTTATAAAATCATTCAAGACATTGTGATGAGCGTTAAGTACCAATGTCTTAGCATAAATTTCACGTACCGAAGACAATATAATACGCTTTTCAGTGGGTATCCGCTCGAGCATATCAAGTAGTTTTTTTGCCTCATCAGTGGTTGAAATTCGCTCAAAAACGCTTTCTAGCAAACGCGCAATTTGATCAAACTGCTTTTCACGCAAAAGCGATTCGCAAGAATTCAAGGCATCATCAAATTTCAACTCTTAACTCCTACACAACCTAATATGGATTCGATGTGAGTGGCACAGCATCTACTGCACCACTCACATTAGTCAACTTCAGCAGAGGTTGCTTGCACAAGGTTTAGTATGGTCATCTACCAAAATAATACCTCTCAATCCATTATCTGCCACTTGTGGATACCTCACCTGTTGCATAGTCACCTGAGCACCCACAAAAGCCGCCACAACCGTCACCAATGCCACCATCACACCTTGCTTTGCCAATTTTACGATACGATTCATAAGTTCCTCCTAGATCGGGGAATGCCGGATGCGGGGGTTTGCCGACCTGATACCGCATCCGATTTCTGATGCCGTCCATCACCAATTCACTGCGCTGCCTTCACAGGTGTTCCAGGCGTTTCACCCCCTCCCCCTCGAGTTGCGCCAAAACCAAACAGCGCGTTGCAGGTTGTGCCAAAGATTTGCCAGTCGAACCCTCATCGGGGTGCGTGATGTCTGGAGGCTCGAGAGCAGGTGGTGCTTTTGCGCCTCTTGCCGAAGGGATTGCAGGCGGTCGTTTGCCAAGAATTCAAACCAGTGCTCGTTCATGGGGACTCCTTTCTCTTGGGCGCGAAACCCGAGTGTCTGAAAGGGTTTTGCTGGTGCTTGCCCTCTCGAGCGTTAGGTTAGAAAAAGGGCTGTAACCCGAGCGTGATAAAAAAAGGGCTTGGGCGTGACAAGAAAAAACCCGAGCCTGAAAAGCTCGAGTCTTAACTGCAATGGGTTTTGGTTTAACGCAAACCTGGTGGTCTGAACGGCGGCGGCAACCCGCGAAGGTAAGTGTTTAGTGCCTCGAGGTTGTAAAACACGCGCTTAGTGGTGTCTTTTTCCTCGAGAATAAGCGTCCAAGGGTGGGTGGCGGTGGCGGGTTGAATGCGAATGTGAAACTCGAGTTGCTGCATGGTGCTGACCTCCTGAGTGGAGGGTAGCGGATGGGGCGTAACCTGAGCGTGATATTGGCTCGTGTGCTGCTAAACTAATGATAAAAGTAAAGACGCATTCGTGAGCAAAATTACATTGACCTGAAAATCTCTGCCTCAACTCAAAAGCAAAATGCAGGGTAATAAAAATTAGCAAGCATTCAACTATTGCAAGCGATGAGCAAAAAATCTGTGAAGAATTTCAAACTCAGATTGTCGAGTCCTTCCAGAAATTCCCTCATTGTTAAAAATCATAATTAAGTTATATTTTTTATTTATGTCTTCTTCGAGGAATGTTAGATGTCCGCTAAATTCCTCTGACAAAAACTCTCTTATTAAGTCTTTGTCTACGTGCGAAACATCTATTTGAATTTTATTTAAATTTTCAAGTTGAATTTTACCCTTAATTGTTATGCTAGGTGTAATTTCATTATCTAAATCTAGGATTAAACTAAAAGTATCATTTACAAGTAAGTTAAAAATTTCTAATGAAATTGAATCAAAAGTTAATTTAACTAATTTAGTTTTTGGTGGTCTAATTCCACCATTTAATGGGAGAATACTAATTGAATCAATTTTAAATTGAATCTTATTCTCTGTTTCATATATTACATGTATTTCCAGTAGAATTATATCTATATTTTCAGTATTCATCATATGTATAGCCTCCTATTTTTAAACTATTACTATTTATATTAATAGTAAGTTACATATCTATAAGCGTTTATAATTTATTAAATTAGTAATATTTAATTCAAAAATTCATCAAAGCCAAATTTACTTAAAAATATTAGGCGCTCTTTTTTTTCTAAAGAATTTGCTAATTTTTTAGCAGTAGTATAAATTTCTTCCTGAATTTTGTTTAATAAGTCAAATTTATTCAGTATAATTAAATTATTTAATATTGCATATCTTAATTTTAAAGCTTCAATAGCAGGTATTTGTTTTTCTGAAAGAATTTTCAACCCATCTTTAATATTAATTAATCTATTTTCCGAATTTAAAAGATTCAAACGCAGTTTGATAGAGAGTAGCATTGGATATAAAGGATAGTTTCTTTGAAATTTTTCAAAAATCTGATTTAACTGACTAAAATTTTCACTTTGCATATAAATTTCTGCAAGTAGCCATAAAACTGTTGATTTTTCTTCAAGATCAAGCTTTTTAAAGTTAAAAAGATTAATTAATCTTTTTTCAGCTTTTTTAAATTTAAAGTTTTCAACTTCATAATGCGCAAAAAGTATTTCAAACCAAGATTTAAATGCATCTAATTTAGCTTGAGTTTGTATTTTTTTTACCTCTTTTAGAATTTTAAATGCACTTAAAACATCACCAAATTCAAGATACATTTTAGTATAATTTAAACGTTCATGTATTTGTAGGCGTACAAGAGAGTGCGTATCTGCAATTTTAATAGATTCAATTGAACTTTTGAGAGCACCACCAAAGTTTCCATTTGCACGTTGAATTAAGCTACGAAGGGAAAGAAAAGTAGATTCATCTCGTGGGTCTTTTGGGGCACTTGATAATTGGAGTCCTTCATCAACAAGTGGAAGAGCAGATTCAAAATCATTTTCATAAAGAAAAGAGTTTGCCAAGTTAGATAATACTAATCTTTGCCAAGGAACATATCCGATAAAACGTGAACTTGCAAGAGCCTGTTTCAAATAAGAGCGTGCAACTATATGGTTGTCTGCAAAAATTTCTATAACACTTCCAATATTTAGTGCTAATATTTCGCCTGAATAATTTTTAATTGCTCGGAATGCTGTTAGTGCTATCTCAAAGTGCTGACGACCTGAAGTAACGTCTCGTTTTTCAAAATCACAATTTGCCAACGTATTATTTAACCGTCCAATCAATTCAAATGCTGTCTTTGGTGCTCTCTCAAGCCCCATCTTTAACAGTTTTTCCGCTTCTGCAATCCGTCCTAACCTCACCATTGCATTTCCAGCCTCGAGATGCGCTCGAGCCATCCACTCATTAGGTACGTCTTGTTGCTCGAGTATTTCTGTGGCGTGCTCGAGGGCTTTGTGGTACTGCCCAGAGTAAAAGTAAAATTCCGCCAGCCCAAGTCCAGATTCAATCTCGAGGTTGCGCTCACCAAGGTACGTGGCGATTTCGATGGCGGCATGAACATCTTCGCTCCACCCAATGCGTTCGTCCAAAGCTTTCCACAGCGCGGCTCGAGCGGTGTGAATGCGAAATTGCTCGTGTTCGCTCACGCCAAGCTCGAGGGCGCGGGCGTAATGTACCAGCGCGTCGCGGTAGGCGTACACGGCTCGGGCGGCTTCGGCGGCTTTGATGCGCCACGGGGCAGCTTGGGTCTTCAGGTCGGCTTGCTCGAGGTGGTCGGCAATGCGGGCGGGTTGTCCGTGGTTGGCTTCCAGGGTGGCGGCGAGGCGTTTGTGCAGCAGCTTGCGGCGGTCTGCGCCAAGGGCGTTGCTGAGGCTGCGGCGGATCAGGTCGTGGTGGAAGCGGTGTCCTTGCGGGTTGGGGCGTAAAATGCCGGCGCTGCTGGCTCGCTCGAGGGCTTCCAAACCCAGCCATTCGTCCAGGGCGGTGGCTTGGGTCAATTCGGAAAGTTGAAAGTCGTCTCCGGTCAGGCTGGCGGCGTCGAGCATTCGGCGCACGGCGGGTCTAAGGCGGTCGATGCGTTGCAGCACGGCTTGACGCACACTTTGCGCCAGGGGAAGTTCGGCGTAATCTTCGGTCTGGGCATCATAAGGGGTGCTCCAGACACCGCTCGGGTCTTTGAACAGCGTTCCAGCCTCGAGCAGGTCGCGCAGTGTCTCGAGGACGAACAGGGGGTTTCCGGCGGTGGCATCGAACAATCGTTTGGCAAAAATCGTGCCGCTGGTGCTGCCACTGAGGGCTTGTATCAGGCTGAGAATCATGGTCTCATTCAGTGGCTCGAGGCTGATGCGGGTCAGCAGTCCATCGCGCTCGAGGTGCTGTATGGCTCGGGTCGCGGCGGGGTTTTCGCTCAGTTCGCTTGGTCTGGCGGTGGCAATCAATTTGATGCCTGCGGCTTTGGCGCGTTTGGAGAGTTGCACCATCAGTTCGCTGCTGGTCGCGTCAAACCAGTGAAAGTCATCGAGCAGCAGTGTGCCGCTTTGTTGCACGGCGGCAATCAGGGCGTGGGTCAAGCCTTCCAAAAATCGGGCGCGACCTTCTGGCAGGGCTTCTGTGGCGGCGCTGGGTGCATCTGGCTCGAGTTCTGGCACGAGTCTGGCGGCTTCGTGTCGCCAGATGGTTTCCAACTCGAGGTTCTGGCTGGCAAGATGCGCTCGCAGGGCGCTCGCCACGGGGAACAAGGGCGTGCCGCTCGAGAGTTCCTGACCGCTTAAAACCAAAGTGTTGCCGCTGGCGTGGACAAATTCTGTCGCCAGTCGGGTTTTGCCGACACCTGGTTCGCCCTCAATCAAAATCAGGCTGGCTTCGCTGGTCTCGAGTTGCGTCCAAAATTGATCGCGTCCGATCATGGGCGGGGTTTGAAATGGATTTTCGCTTGGCGCGGCTTTGGCGGGTTTGAGGCTCAGGTTTCGTCCTGAGCGAATCCGTTCGGCTAAACGCAAGGTTTCGGGCAGAGGCTCGAGTCCAAGTTCTTGCTGCAAAATCTGGCGGCAGCGCTCAAACCGCGCCAACGCCTCTTTGCGCTCACCCAGCATCGAATGCAGGCGCATGGCTTCACGGTGATGGTGCTCTTGAAGTTCATCCTCCTCGAGCAGCGTCAAATGAGCTGCCAGTGCGCCGCGTGGGTTGCCTGCCGCCTCGAGCGCCACGGCTTGACGTTTCAGGGCGTTGCGGCGTTGGCTGGACAGCGTTTCGCGCCAGGCGTCCACCCATTCCTGGAACGCAGGAGCACCGCGCCATTGGGTCCCCTCGAGAAATACGCCCTTGCAATGCTCGAGGGCTGCCTCGAAGTGTTCGGCTTTGATGGCGTTTTGAAAACGTGTCACGTCCGTCTCGAGCGGAGCTTTAAGGTTGAGCGCATCACCTTCAACCAGCAAGTGATCCTCGAGTGTGGTGGCTCGGATGCGGCGCAATTCTTGGCGCAAGTTGGTGCGGGCGGCGGAATCGTCGAGTTCGCCCCACAGCAAATCCGCCAGCTTTGCACGGCTGGTTGCTCCCTCGAGCGCCAAGTAACCTACCAAGCCAAGCGCCTTGCGCGTCGAAAGTGCAACTTCGAGCGCATTGACCCGTATTGTGGGTTTGCCGAACAATGAAACCTCGAGCATCGTTTCATCTCCTGTGGCGTAATTCTTGCATGGTAGCAAAGAATGAGCTTTCAGATGCAAAGTTGCGTCTGAGACAACATCAGGACTTGATTTTCTCGAGCCGCTCAGTCTGGTTATTGGGGTTCGGCTTCACCATTTGTTCACCCTCCAACCCTTAAACTTTACGCATGTCAATCCGTGAAACCGCTTTAAAACTTTTAATTCCAGTGTTTGTCGAAAACCCCGCGCAAAAGCAATCGTTCGCGCAACTGACGTTAAGACTCGAGCAATCCCAAGGCGAAATCGCAAACCGAATCACTGCCGCATCAAGCCAGAACCTCGAGAAGCACCGCGCCACATTGCGCCATATCATTGGCATTGAACGCTGGGGCACAGAGCGCCTGAAAGTTGCCTTGGGTGAACCCTTCAAGCGTGACGGGCAAAAAGATTATCACCCAAGCCCAAGCAGTGATTTCTCAGCGTTGCTCGAGGATTTTAACAGCACCCGACTCGAGACGCTGCGCATTGCAAAACTGGTCGAGCAGCAAAACCCGAACGCGAAAATTGAGCACAATGGTTTTGGACCACTTTCGGTCAAGGGTTGGTTGAGATATTTAAACGTTCATGCCGAAAGCGAAAGCAAGAAACTGCGCTAAACCTCGAGTGACACGAGCCAAAAACCAATCTCAAAACGTTTTCTCGAGATTGCGTTTATGCTGGTGAAATGTGGCACAGGTTGATCTCTGCACTGGCGATTGTCATCATCTTGTTATTCGTTTGGCAAGAGGTCAAACAGGGTCGTGCGGGTATCGTTCCGGCGGGCGTGGTCAAGATCAGTTCCAACACCGATGCCCAAGTTTACGTGGACAACCAATCAAAAGGCACGATCAGGGCAAATCAACCTCGAGTCCTGAGCGATCTCAAACCTGGACGGCACATCATTGGTTTAACTGCATTGGGTTTTAAAAGCAAAAACGTTGTGCTGACGGTGCAAAACGGGCAGCAACTCGAGCAAACTTTTAACCTCGTGCCCGAAGCGATTGCCACGCCGAACACCAAAACCGTGGGCTTTAGAGACTTGGCGCAAAGCATTGAAAACGCTGAAGACGGTGCGGTGTTGTTCCTCGCGGCGGGGGAATACCAACTCTCGAGCAACCTGAAGGTTGAAAAATCCATTTCTTTGATCGGCGCAGGGTATTCACAAACGCGTATCACCTCGAGCTTGAGCGGCATCATGCTGCGTTTTAACGGTGGCGAGCTGCATTTGAAAGGCATCGGTTTTGTGCATACCGGCAAACAAAAATCGGATGTGCTGAGCATCGAAGACGCCAAAATCAACATCGAAGATTGCCGCTTTTCGGGCGGGTACAGCACCGACAAACCGCGTAAAGACGGCGACGGCTTGTGGCTGCACGGTCACTCGAGCGGCAGCATCGTGCGCAGCCATTTCGAGAACAACGCCATGAACGGACTCGAGATTCAAGACGGCAGCAACATCAGGCTCGAGCGTAATGATTTTATGCGAAATGACATTGTGGGTTTGTCGATTTGGAACACTGCCAAAGTAGAAGCTTTTGACAACACGATGTTACTGAATAAAAAGAAAGGAATTCAAGTTTCCGATCAGGCTTCGGTCACGCTTGCCCGCAATAAAATAACCTTCAACACCGACAGCGGCATCTCGTTTTTTGGGACAACAAGCGGCACCGTCGAAAACAACACGCTAATTGCCAACCGATACGGTTTAGAAATCATGGGTGAGAGCACGGTTTCGGTCAGCAAAAACGTAATCACCAAACACCAGGAAGCCATTTACACGGGTAAAAAAGCGCATCCAAAAATTGGGCAGAATACGTTCTTGAAAAACGATAAAAACCTGACGTATGAAAAGTGAAACCCAAAACCGTTAGCAGCATTTAAACTCGAGCAGCACAGGCTTTTTAGAATCTCGAGCGGTGATTTTTGATTTTGGCGCTATGCTGTTTGAATGTCACCCAAATTGATGCTGGCAACCACAATGGGATTGGTCGTGTTTCTCGTTTGGGTGAACGCCCCAAGCGTCGCGCTGAACAAAACCGTGGCGCTGGGCGACCTCGAAAGAAGTCTGAAAGCCGCCAAAGACGGCGATACCCTGTTTTTAGCCGAAGGCGATTACAAACTTGCACACTTGGTCAACGTGCAAAAATCCATTTCTTTGGTTGGGACGGGCGCAACAAAAACCCGTGTGATCTCGAGTTTGAATCAAGAAGTCATGCGTTTTGTGAACGTGAGTTTGAATCTAAAAGGCATTGGCTTCGTTCACTCGGGAAAGCAAAAAGCCGATGTGCTCAACATTGTCGATTCAAAAATAAAAATTGAGGATTGCAGTTTTTCTGGGGCGTTCAGTCCAGATTCGCCAGCCAAAGTCGGTGATGGCATCTGGCTTCATGGGCGCTCGAGTGGCACAATCAGCAACAGCTTTTTCGAGAACAACAGCTTGCGCGGACTCGAGATCACCGACAATTCCAGTCTCGAGCTTGACCATGTTCAACTCAACCACAACAGGTCTGGTTTAAGCCTGTACAAGAATGGCAAAGTTCATGTGGTGGGCAGTGTTGTCCAGTTCAACACCTACAGCGGAATCAGTTTTGCCAACACTTCGACCGGCGAAGTCTCGAGCAACACGATTGACAGCGACAATTACGGCATCGAAATTCTGGACTCGAGCAGTGTGAGCGTTTCAAACAACAAAATTTCGTCGCAAAAAGAAGCGATTTATGTGGGGAAAAAAGCCCACGCCAAAATTGGTGAAAACACCTTCGAGTCAAATGGCAGCGATGTTGTGTACGAGAAGTAAAAATTGAATCTCGAGCTTTGAAAACGCCCTGTACGTGTGACCAAATCTCGAGTTTGCAGATTTTGGTTTGGTATGGTGCTGGCGTGTGGCGAAGATTGATTCCAATGCTGGTGATGACGTTTGTTATTTTTTACGTTTGGCGAGAAGCAGAACTTAAAGTTTTCAAACCAAACAAATCTCGACTCGACCATACTTTTGATCAGCTTGAAATGTCATAATTGGTCAGAATACGTTTCAGAAAAACGGAAAAGACTTTACGAGCAAGAGGTAAAAATCAAAGCCCGAGTTTCGAGTTTCGAGAATAAACTGAGTTTAATAAAGGAGTTAAAATGCCAGAAAATAATATTACTTTAAACTTAATAAAAGATACGAAATTACAATGTTATTCCATTATCACAACCACAGATACAAAAAGTTATCTTAATATTGTTGAGAAAGCATATAAAGACAAGGGAGGAATAAGAGGTCAAAGAGACCCTTTAAAAACAAGTAGCGCAATCAGAATTAGAAAAAGAATGATAGATGACCTAAAAAATGGTGCGGTTATACCACCAATTGTAATCGGAATAGTGATTGATGAAGATAAGTTTCAAGATATAGAAAAAATGAATGAGGCAGATTTTTCTAATTTTATTTTACAATTAGAAAAAAATCAAATTTCAATTATAGATGGAATGCAGAGAACAACAGCACTTACAGAAATTGAGGACCTAAAAAGCTATAAATTAAGAGTTGAATATTGGATTTCAACAAATATAAACAGCTTAATTTATAGAATGCTTGTTTTAAACACTGGTCAAGTTCCTTGGAACATTAGAAGGCAAGTAGAGGTTGTTTTTGATTCACTAATAGAAGAATTAAAAACAAAAATTACAAGTACAGGTTTTCAAATACATAAAACTGATGATAAAAAGCGACGGGTAAGATCAGGTGTATTCCAAGCAGATCAAATTATTGAATTATACCTAGTATTTGGCGCAAGAAAAGAAAACATTAATAGGCAGGAAAAATTAGCTGATGAATTTGCGCGTCTTGATTTTATAGAAGCTACGTCAAATTATCAATTTACAGATATTTTTAGTGACGTTTTGAATATTTTGATTCAATTTGATCTTGTTTTTGAAAAATTTGAAGGAAATAACATTGATGGGCGCTTTCAAATTGGAAAAGACTTATTTAGCAGTGAGCCAGCACAAGCTGGTTTAATAGCTTCTTTCGCAATAAAGATCATGGGAAGACCAGGAAGCCCAGAAAAATCTATAGAAATGCAGCAAGAAAAATTAACAGAAATTAAAGCGTCGGCAGGCATACTTCTTCAACGGCTCGGCGCTATGAATTCGCAACAAATGGGTGAATTTTTGGACTTTGAAACATTAAACTCGGTAATAGGTGGAAAAACTTCAGGTGCTGTTGGTGATTTTGAAAGGTCTGTTTTTTTAAAAGCATTTGAAACACTGATAAACGAAGAGTTTAGAGTTGATTCAATGACTGTTTGTTGGAGATCACATTAAAAATGTCAAGAAATATGATAAATACTCATATAAAAGTCTTTGATATGCTTAAAGACTTTGTTTTATCAAATGAAGCTAACTTAGAAATTAACCCTTCGGCAGTAAGATATATTTCATGCAACGATAGTGAAGAAAAAATACTAAAAAATTTAATAATTGATTCTAGAATACCAGTATACTCAGGATTATTAATAGCATTTTGCACACATAATGATACAGAAAACAATGTAGAAGAAAAATACTTTGTGATTACTGGCAAAAGAAATTTTTCACTACAAGAAGAATTTCTTCAAGAAATAGACTTAAACGCTGGATTTGCAACATGTCTAATAGGCGACTTGGAAATACCTATTAAAGATGATTACAGTCACTTGAACATCGTAAATGAAATCCTTTTTCTTTACAAAGGTAGTAGCTCAGAATTATATACTGGACATAACTTTTCAGATATTATTAAACCTTTTGAGCATATTTTAGTCTTCAAAATTTTACCTAACTGTCCAATTAAATTTGAGGATTCTTTCAAATTTTCGTGTTTTGCTTGTATAAAAAACAAAAAGAAAATATTACTTCTTCCATTTTCTGATAAATTAACAACTTTATTGGAAGATTTAATATTTGAAAACGAAACTAAATTTCCATTTGAAAATACTTTTTACGCACTAAACTCAACCAAATGGGAATATGTATTTCTGGAGTTTTATCGATGCGTGGAAAAATTTTTTCCTATTGTTTTAACTTCTAGACTATACGCAGATTTAGGACTAGGAATAGATGTTTTTGAATTTTCCAACAAAATTGAGGGACTCTTAAACTGGAAAGCCAAAGAAGATCAAGCAATTAAATCAATTTTTAATGATTTACCAAAGGAAATGACTAGAATTCTAACAGGTATCACTAATGAAAATTTAGGTAAGTGGTACTATGGTTTAAGGAATAAAATAGTCCATCACCGAAAAAATGAATCGAAAATTAGTATTACAGACAAAGATTGGAATCAAATTATGGAATTTTCTATAAATTTAATAGATTTTTTTTATAAAAAATATTCCAAATTCATCTAAATTCGAATCTATAACTTCTATAATTATTTAGTACAAAAAATTCCCATGAGAATTAGGTTCAATCTATTCTTGATGCTTCTCAACTTCAATCCCAGCGAACAACACCCGCACTATCCTCGAGAATGCCATGTCATCCGCGTGCCTGTAAGCTTGCAAGAATCGCTCGAGTTGGTAGTGTTTGGCTTCTTCGGCAACCAGTTTGGGACTCGAGCGGTAGGATTCGATTGGTTTAAACTCGAGTGGACGAAGTTCATTGAGTAACTCGAGCACCTGAGGTGAGAATGGCTCGCCGCGTTTGCGGGCTTGTTCGGCGATCTTTAGTTTCTCGAGCGTCCACGATTCGCGGGTTTCAAGGTCAACCAGAGTGCGTTCGGTGAAGGCAAATTGCAGTTGCACACCCGCTAAAATCCAAGCCTCGAGCAAGTCCAAACTGGGCATTGAAATCAAAGTCAAACTTGAAACGAAATCTGATGAATTGTGCAATGGAATCGTTGGGTAATTTTTGCTCACAAACTCGAGCGCCGCACCATCGGCGAACACAGCACTCGGCTCGAGTTTGAGTTTCTCGAGCGTGGTTTTGGTATCAGTACGCGGGTAATTCAGACCGCCGTCCAAATCTTCCTCGAGAAGTTTGAGGCTGGATTGATAACGCATTTTGACGGTTGAAAACTCGAGACTGCTTCTCCCCTGCCAGAGGTTTTCTTCGACTTGCACGGCGGCATCGACGCGATCACCACCCGCGAATGGCACGCCAACGCCCCATTGCTTGCCTTTTAATCCACCGGCGCGGTACTGAAAATGCTTGCCATCCTTGCCCAAGCTGCCCGCCGCCTCGAGCGTTTCGCGCAGCCAGAACACGGGGGCAGGGTTGCCCTGCCCGAACGGTTCGAGCGATTCGAGGTGCTTGATGAGGGTGCTCGAGATGTCGCGCGGCGCGATCATGGCGTCGCAGGTCACGGTTTCGAGTGGTTCTGGGTGACGGGCGGCAAACTCGAGGATGCTGGCACGAAAATCGGGGATGCTGGCATCGTGAAGCGCAAAACCGCCAGCCGCCGTATGACCGCCGAAGCGTTTCAGGTGGCTCGAGGCGTGGGTCAACGCTTTCACGGCGCTGATGCCAGGGGTCGAGCGCACACTGCCTTTGCCCGCCGCGATGATGAATACGGGTTTGTAAAAACGCTCGAGCAATTTGGACGCCACAATGCCCATCACGCCAGGATGCCAATTGTCTTTGGTCACAACCAGCGCGGGCGCTTCGGGGTCAACAATCAACAATGCTTCACGGTACATTTCGTCTTGAACTTTTTTACGCTCGAGATTTCGGGCATCAAGGTAGGTGGCGAGTTCCAGGGCGCGACGTGGACTGTCCGTGGTCAGCAGCTCGAGGGCAACATTGGCTTCACCGAGCCGCCCAGCCGCGTTGACCCGAGGCGCAATCATAAAACCGACATCTTTGGCAGACACCGTTTTTAAATTCTTCGCGTCCACCATCGCCCGAATGCCCACCCACCTCGAGTTTGCCATGCGTGCCAGACCAAATTTGACCAGCGCCCGGTTTTCGCCCAAAAGCGGTGCAAGGTCTGCCACCGTACCGATGGTGGCAAGGTCGGCATAATCCCAGGGTGGCTCGAGTCCTAGGGTTTGGCGCACCGCCCAGAGCAAGTGAAACGCCACGCCAGAACCCGTGAGCGCTGGCAAATCGGGATGAAAGTTTGGCGCAAGCGCAGGATGCACGACCAGACAACCTGGCAGGTCATGCCCAGGTGCGTGATGATCGGTGACAATCGCCTCTGCGCCACCCGCCACAATCAAGGCAATTTCGGCAAGGTTGCTGACGCCGCAATCGACGGTGATGAACAAATCACAACTCTCGAGGTGCTCGGGCACACGGTCGGGATGCACGCCGTAACCATCGGTCAAACGGTGCGGAATAAACGTGTGAACATTCGCGCCCAACTCGCGCAAACCCAGCATCAACAGACTTGCGCCTGTGATGCCGTCGGCATCGTAATCGCCGTGAATCCGAATGCGTTTTTTGGCATTGATCGCCGCAATGATTCGCACCGCCGCCTCGAGCAGCGCAGGGTTGGGACTTAAAGCCAGCTCTGGCTCGAGCGCGTCGGCGCTGTGAATGCCCCTGGCGTACAAAATCGCGGCGATTTTGGGCGGCAAACCCAGGGTTCTCGAGAACACCTCGAGCTTGGCGATGGGTGCGGGCGCACGAAGTCGCCATTGCACGGGACGGACACGTTCGATGGGGACAGTCTCGAGGGTTGGGACAGGTTTGCTCGAGATGATGGTCATTTGGTAAGGCTAACCCAAATGATGCGTGGGTTGGAAGGGGGTTCGTACAATCACTTGTTCTGACATCTCGAGATACAATCACTGGAATCGCAAATCTCAATTCTTAAATATTTTTCACAGGAGCTTTCATGACGCAACGCAACACGCTGGTTTTTGGCGCAGGCAAAGTTGGTTCGACCATCGCGCATTTGCTGCATCACAGCGGTAATTTCTCGGTCACATTGGCAGACAAGGACAGCGCTGCACTGAAGCGGGCAAGCAAGCAATTGGGTGTACACACCAAACTTCTGGACGCCTCAGACCCCAGCGCTTTGGCTCGAGGTTTAGAAGGTTTTGACGCGGTGGTCTCGGCAGGACCATTTTTCGTGAATGCCCCCATCGCACAGGCGGCGCTCGAGACGGGCATCAGTTATTTTGACCTGACCGAAGACCGTGAAACCACCAGCCTGGTTCGTGCTTTGGCAGAACGAGCCAATGAGGGTCAGATTTTTATGCCCCAGTGCGGGCTTGCCCCAGGGTTCATCGGCATTCTGGCGGCACATTTGACCCAGGGTTTCGATTCGGTTCATGACATCAAAATGCGGGTCGGTGCGCTGCCCAAATACCCGTCAAACATGCTGATGTACAACCTCACCTGGAGCACGGACGGCATCATCAACGAGTACATCAACCCCGCCGAAGCCATCGTGGGTGGCAAGCTCACCGAGCTGCAGTCACTCGAGGGACTCGAGGAGTTCTCGCTGGACGGCATGACCTATGAGGCGTTCAACACCTCGGGCGGTCTGGGGACGCTGTGCGAAACGCTCGAGGGAAAAGTGCAAAACCTCGATTACAAATCGGTGCGTTACCCTGGGCATCAGTATTTGATGCGCTTTTTGTTGCACGATTTGCGCTTGTCCGAACAGCGCGAACTGGTGAAAGACATTCTCGAGCGTGCCTTGCCGATCACGCCGCAAGATGTGGTTTTGACCTTTTGCACCGTGTCTGGCGAACGCAATGGACGGTTCACGCAAGTTTCCGATGCGAGAAAGATTTACGACACGACGGTGCATGGTCAGCACTGGAGCGCCATTCAACTGACCACCGCCGCGAGCGTCTGCGCCGTGATGGACTTGCACGCCGGCGGGATGCTGCCCTCAAAGGGTTTTGTGCGTCAAGAGCAAGTGCCGTTTGAAGCCTTTCTCGAGAATCGTTTTGGACGGCATTATGCGACTTCGGGAGGTCTGCTCGAGGATCAGAGGATCAATGCTTTGGTTTGAGTTGGTTGATTCGGTCTTGTTTGATGATGTCATCCAGGTTTGCTTCAAAAGTAGTGTCTGTCTGATCAAGCTGCCGTGTCCAATTCGATATTAAAGCGTTTTGGAATGTTTGGCGTTCAGTCACTTCCCTGAGTAATTTTTCAAGCGCTTGCTCACGAGACAACCGTTCACCGCGTCGGTACGACTCGAGCATTGTTGCGGTTTTGTCGTTCAGGGTGACGCTTAACATGTGTCTATGGTATGTCACTGCAAGCATTGATGCAAGTTAAAATACAAATCTCGAGCTTCAAATCACATCATGGATTCTGCCACTCCGCCCATTCAAAACTCCACCCGTAAACCCGCGCCTGACGGCAATCAATTCGCCCATGATCGACAGCGCGACCTCGTCTGGGCTTTCCGCGCCAATGTCCAAACCCACAGGGTTTCGGGTACGCTCGAGTTGCGCAGGTGTGGGCGTAAATCCTTTTTGCTCGAGGCGTGAAAGCAAATCCAAAAACCGTGCTCGCGGTCCAAGCACACCGACGTAAGGCGCGACGCTCTCGAGGGCAAATTTGAGGCTGCGTTCGTCTCGCTCGAGGTGGTGGTTCATGACCATGACAAAAGATCGCGGGTGGAGTTTGAGGTTGCTGTACTCTTCGCGGACTTCGAGGCGAGCGCCTGGGAAACGTTCAGGCGTTAAAAACCTGGCTCGAGCGTCAAACACACTGACCGCCCAACCAAGGTCGGTGGCTCGGGCGCAGAGCGGAATGGCGTCATGTCCCGCGCCGAGGATCACGAGTTCTGGCGGTGGGGCGCTGGCAGCGAGAAACACGCTGACCGAGCCAAAATTTTGGGTTTCGGAACGTGGATACAAGGCTTTCATCATCTCGAGGGCGCTGGCTTTCACGGCTGACTCGAGGCTTGCGCCGATCTCGCCGAGCGTTTCACCGTTTTCACGCACCAGCACACGCCCGAGGGCGGGTGACGGAATACCGGTGGTTTGATCTGGCAGCAGGGTGGCAAGCACCGCCAGTTCGCCGCGCTCGAGAATGGTTAACCACGTGTTGAGAATTGGGTCGTCGTTCACGGGTTCGACGTAAATGTCCACGCTGCCGCCGCAACCGATGCCCAAACCCCAAACGACATCTTCGGCGAGGTCATAACCGGTCAAACTTGGCATGTTGTCCTGCATCACGTATTTTGCGCCGAGCACCACTTCAGGCTCGAGGCAACCGCCCGAGAGCATACAGACGTGACTGCCATCGTTTCTGATCAGCATTTGCGCCCCCTCGCGGCGGTAGGCGCTGCCACGGACGCGCACGACGCTGGCGAGGGCGATGCGTTCATTTGAGACTCGAGCTTCTTTGATGCCGCGCAGGATGTCGTTGATTTCTCGGCGTTCCATGATGGTAGGAGTTTAACGCGTTTGGGAAATCCAGAATGTTATCGGGTAAACTCATGTTGTGACCCTAACCCTGCCAACATCGAGTGCCATCATTGGTCATGCTCGGGTCAAAACCAATTTGGCGCAAACCACGGCGCATTCAGTGTTGCTTTGCGGTCCGGCGCGGGTTGGACGACGCGAGTTGGCACGCTGGTGGGCGCAGCGTTTGAATTGCTTACAGCCGAACGACCTCGAGCCTTGTGGGATTTGCGCCTCGTGCCAGAATTTTAGGGCTGGCACGCATCCAGATTACCTCGAGATCAGCCCGAAAACCGAGACCAGCACGGGCAAAAAGGCGCGTTCGAGCATCATTCCGATCAAAGCCATCTCGGGTTCGCACGACCCCGATCACGATTACGAGTTACACGTTTTGGACTGGCTCGAGACTGGGGGCAGGTACCGGCATAAAGTTGTGGTCTTTGATGGCGCGGAATTTTTGAACGAGGCGGCGGCGAATGCACTTTTAAAAATTGTCGAAGAACCACCGCACCAGGCGCGGTTTGTCTTTGTTGCCGAGGATGTCAGCGGCGTCATGCCGACCATCGTTTCGCGCAGCGTACAAATTCGGGTGCCGCCAGTGTCCGGCGTTGACCTCGAACGCGCTTGGCTTAAGCATCACCCACAACTGGATACCGAACTGCTCGAGTTTGCCTCGGGCAGACCAGGCTTGATTTTGAACAGCGACCACACCCGCGATTGTTTGGATGCCGCCAAAGAATTCTGGACGGCGCTCGAGCATGATTTGCTGGCAGCGTTAACCGCCGCCGATGTGCTCGAGAAAAACTTTGACCGCGATTTAACCCCCGATGCGCTGCGTTTTTTGCTGCGCGACAAACCCGCCGGCGCTCGGGTGAAGGCAGATTTAGCCATCGAAAAAGCTTTGGAGGCGCTCGAGCGTTACGCCACGCCCTCACTGGTGTTTGTGGTCTTGGCGCTCGAGTGTCGGGCGGCGTTTGGCGTTGCGGGGTCGTAAAACGTGTGGGCGAGACGCGTCTCGCCCACACAGGACATTGTTATATTCGTGACCACCCAACAAACGCAATGAAAGTCGAGGGTCATGCCAGGTTCCAAAGGTCGAAGTCTGAGTACCGTTCAAGTCGCGCTTCGCGTGATGGGTTTTATGACCGCGCATCCCGAAGGCGTTGAAGCCAGCACCGTGGCGGGCTGGCTCGGTAAAAGCTTGTCCAGCGCGTACTCTATTTTGAACAGTTTTGTTCAAGAAGGCGTTGCCGAACGGGTTGGGTCGGCGTACCGTTTTGTGGCTGGCGTGCCAGGTTTTGGGTCAGACCCCAGGATGCAGGCAATATCGTTTGAATCCGACTTGCAGTTGGCGCTCGAGAAACTGTACGCCAAAACCCATGAGCGCGTGTACCTGGCGCTCTGGGCGGACGGTTGCTTGAAGGTCGTCTCGAGGGGGCGGCAGGGGCAGCCCAAACCGGCGGGGGCGGAGGGCAATCTCACCCGTGGTTTTCATGCGCTGGCGATGGGCAAGGCGGTGCTGGCTTGGCTGCCCGAAACGGTGGTGCAAACTCAAACCCTGCAAGCGTTCACACCGTTTACCCTGACCGATTTTGAGGTGTTACGCGCCGAGTTTGATTGGATTCGCCAGCATGGAATCGCCGTGCAGCTCGAGGAGTTCAGTTTGGGTTTTAGCGGTGTCGCCGCGCCCATCTTTGGGAAAAACGGCGAGGTGATCGGCGCGTTTGGCGCGGTCATGACCTCGAAGCGTTTCGCGGCTGCCTTTGTTCGTTTGACCCAAGCCCTGCGCGAGGTGGCGTTTGCCAGTTCGATTCTGCCCGCCAAAGATTTGCACACACAGGACAGCCCGCCAAAACTCGAGCCTTTGATTCAAAGCAAAAACCGTGCGCCCCAAAAGACCGGCACTTCCCAGTGGGCAAGCAGGGAGGTTCAAGCCAGCGCCAACCTGCAAGATTACAAGCTCGAGCACCAGCGCAGTTTGGAAGATTCTGATGGGTTCTGGAGCGAATGGGCGGCGCGTTTTCACTGGTTTAAACCCTGGCAGCAAACGCTCGATTGGCAGTTCCCAGAACACCACTGGTTTGTCGGTGGGCAGACCAATATTTGTTTTAATGCCCTGGACCGACACGCAGAGGGCAGCAAACGCAATCAACTGGCAATCATCGCGCTCTCTGGCGACGGAACAGTCCATAAACTTTGCTACCGCGAGTTGCTTGACCGCGTGGCGCGGCTCGCCAGCGCCTTCAAAACGCTGGGTTTGAAGCCAGGTGATCGTCTGGCGACCTATTTACCAACCGGCTTGGAGGCGGCATTGTCGATGCTCGCTTGCGCCCGAATCGGGGTGATTCACGTGGTCATTCCGGCGGGTTTGGGGGCGCAACCCTTAAAAGAACGGCTCGAGCATTCGGGCACGGCGGTGCTGGTGGCGGCGGATCGCGTCTTTCAACGCGGGCGGGTGGTGTCCCTCACCGCCAACGTCGAAGAGGCAACCGCTGGTTTAAACATTCGTACTGTCTGGCATTGTCGCGGTGAATTAAAGAGCGATCTCGGGTTTTGGGATTTGCTCGAGGCACATGCGCCCGATACCGCCGCCGTCAAACTCGAGTCTGAACATCCGTTGTTTATTTTGTACACGGGTTCTGGTGACAAATCCAGAGGCGTGATTCACAGCCACGCCGGAATCATGGTTGGGGCAAGTTACCAACTTCGCAGTTTATTTGATGCCAAAGACACCGATGTGATCTGGTGCACCGGCGATCTAAGCTGGATTTTTGGTCATGTTTACGGCTTGTACGCGCCGTTGCTGGAAGGTTTAACCACGATTTTGCGCGAGGAAAAACTGGATTACCCAGACCCAAACAGTTTTTACGCGACCCTCGAGCAACACGGGGTGAATGTCTTGTTGACCAGCCCAGCTTGGTTGGGTTTGCTGTCCGACCACGGACTTGAACCGCTGGCAGGAAAAAACATCTCAAATTTGCATCTGGTCGTCTCTGGGGGCGCCGTTTTAACCCCAGACGTTTGGCACTGGACCAGGGATCACTTGCTGGCAGGTGGGCAAAACGGTTTTGTGATTGACCACTGGTGGCAAACCGAAACCGGAGCGCCCGTGCTGGGCACGCCACTGGTCATGCCGTTCAAAATGGGACAGGTTGGCGTCTCACTGCCTGGCATCGATGCGGCTGTGATCGATTTAAACGGTCAAGAAGCGCCTGCGGGCACTGTTGGGCAGTTGGTCCTGCGGCGACCCTTTCCGCACCTGTTAAAAGGCTTGTGGAATGACGCGAGCGGTTTCTCGGCGCTGTGGGATGCAAACACCAAAGCCTACCTGAGCGGCGATCTGGCAGTCATGGACAAAGATGGTTACTTCGGCTTGCGCGGACGCGTTGACGACGCGATCAAAGCCGGCGATTACCTGATTGCCGCCAGCGAGATCGAACAGGTGCTGACCAGCAATCCCAACGTTTTGGAAGCTGTGGTCATTAAACTTGGGAACTCCGAACAGGACAATCTCGAGCGCAGCAATCTCGAGCGCAATACACTGCTTAAAATTTTTGTGGTCTTTACCGACACCAACGCCACCCACGAGATCGAATCGGTTTTAAAACAACGCCTTCAAGCCCAGTTGCAAAACCATTTTGGACCGACGCTCGGCGCCTCGGAAATT
This sequence comes from uncultured Deinococcales bacterium, assembly GCA_964247135.1. GTDB lineage: Bacteria > Deinococcota > Deinococci > Deinococcales > JAAFIG01 > JANXTZ01. The sequence continues at coordinate 23,057 of CAXTTL010000013.1, forward strand.
CTGGTTCTCGAGCGATTGCCACGCTCAAAGGGTGGTAGTGTTTTGCGCCACGAATTGCGAAATACCGCCATGCGTCAAAGCCGACCGACGGAATAAACCAGGCTCGAGCCGACTCAACCTCGAGCCGATTTTTGCGCCAGCAACGCGGCTTCGACCCGATTTCTGACCTGAAGTTTTTGCAAAATGTTGGTCATGTAATGCTTGATGGTTTTTTCGGTCAACTCGAGCCGCCCACCAATTTCTTTGTTGCTGCGCCCATCGGCGACAAGTTCAAGAATTTGTCGTTCGCGTTCGGTCAGCTCATCGAGCAAACTGCTCGGTTGATTGCGACCTGACCCACCTCGAGCCATTTCGGACAACACACCCGCCGCGAGGGTCGGCGTGATGTAAACCTCGCCGTGATACACGGATCGAATCACGCTTTTGAGTTCCCTGCCCGAAACGCCTTTTAGAATGTAACCTCGAGCGCCGGCTTTGAGGGCGCTGAGCACATCGTTTTCTTCTTCACTAAAGGTCAGCATGATAATTTTGGTGACGGGGCAGGCTTCGGACACGGTTTTGGCTGCCAGAATACCGTTTCCTGGCATGTTGATGTCCAAGAGCACAACGTCGGGCAGCAAACTGGTCGCCAGTTTCAGGGCATCCTCGGCGTTGCCGCCCTCGCCAATCACGCGCATGTCAGATTCGGCGTTGAGGGTGCTGGCGACGCCTTCGCGGTAGAGCGGGTGGTCGTCCACGATCACCAGTTGAATCGGTTCACTCATGGTGGTTTCCTGAATTGAGATCGGTATGACTCGAGGATGGATCGTGCATTCCCGAGGACGGATCGTGTATTCCCGAGGACGGATCGTGTATTCCCAAGGACGGATCGTGTATTCCCGAGGACGGATCGTGTATTCCCAAGGACGGGTTGAGCGGCACGAGCGCGATGATGGTTGTTCCCTGCCCAGGACTCGAGACAACCTCAAACCGTCCACCAAGGCTTTCGACCCGTTCCCTCATGCCAAGCAAGCCCAAATGACCGCCGTCCACCAGGTTTTCATTCCAGGTGAAACCAGAGCCATTGTCGGATACTTTGAGCTTTAAGGTGTCTCGCATTCTGATCAATTCTACCCTTTGCGAGTCTTTGCAACCATGCCGAAACGCATTGTTCAAGGCTTCTTGAATCAGTCTAAAAATCGTGATCTTGACAGGCAACACGACCTGTTCGGGCAGGTTCTCGAGTTGCACTTGAACTTTGGATTGCGTGCGCCGCTGATGGTCGCGGATCACTCGAGCCACGGTTTCGGATAGGTTTAAAGCCTCCAGGTCGGGCAGGCGCAAATCGCTGGCGATGGCTCGCATTTCTTTGATCGATTTGGCGAGCGCACTTTCGATCAGGGACAGGTCGGCGAGGTTCGGGTCGAGCAATTCGGAGGGCAGTTTGGAATTGGCGAGCCTCGAGGCGACCCCATCGGTTTTCAGCAGCGCAAAACTGAGGTCTTGGGCGGGTCCGTCGTGCAGCTCAGAGCTGACCCGTTTTAAAAAGCGCTCATTCAGGGTCGTGGTGCGCACCGTCGCCCGCCTGGCACGGTCACGCAAGACCTGATTCTGCTCGAGCAGCGCGTTCAGGTCAGTCACTTGCCGACTGAGTTTGCTGCGTTGCCTCAGAATCGTGTTGCTGGCTTGCCGCACCAAGGAAATTAACAACAGGTACGTGAGCAGGGTCAAAACCCCCACCACCCACCAACTGCGAATTTGGGCAGCCCGAATCTCGAGTTCGAGATCGTCGGTGACCGCGTAAAATTCTGCCACGGCAATGACACGGTTGTTTTGGCGCATCGGGCTGTAGGTTTCGAGCAAGCGGTCCCGAATTTGACGGTCATCGGCATTCTCGAGGTTGTCCAACCGACTGATGCTCGAGATCACCTGCCCTTTCCAGGCACGCTCGAGGCTGTCGTCTACCGGGAAACGTTTGGCAATCTGTTTTTTGTTGGTGCTGTAAAGCACCAGACCATTTTTCCCCCAGAGTTTAAACAAGACAATCTGACGCCCGATCACGGTGTCACGCAGCAAACGATCCAAATGCGCCATGCCCGCGCTCGAGATGGCATTGGGCAGTTGTAAATCCTGAAATTGTGGCGCCAAAAAACTGTTAACGTACAAGGCGGTGGTGGCAGCCGTGCGTTGCACCACGCCCTGCTCGATTTCGCGCCCAACCCACCAGCCCAGCAACACGCCGCTGGAAAGCAACACGATCAGGCTGCCGAGCGTAAATTTTTGCAATAAATTGAGTTGCGCCGCAAAACGCCACAAACTGTTTTTGTGGCTCATGGGACCAAAGACTCGAGTTTGCTCGAGGTCTGTCAATATGGCGCTTTGATTGAAGCTTTTGCTCACCTTGTGCTGACCTTTCAAGAACGCCCATGTACGCACGGTTTTTTCATTATGAAGCTTTTTTGCCGCAATTGCTTCCGACCAAGGTCGGATGCCAGGTTGGACTTTAGAGGATGTTGCCGTGCAGATTTTCGCCCTAAGCTTCTGGCAAGAAAGCACCAAGAGGAGAAAACCATGAAAAACTTTAAAACCGCTCTCGCCGCCATTGTCGTCCTTGGAGTTGCTGGTTGCAACCAAGTCACGATCCAACCACCACTCGCCACGCAAACCGTGGCTGGCAAGATTACAGCCATGACCGCAGACCGCAGCAGCATCACCGTGGCTGGACAAAACATCAAACTCCTCAGCGTTGCTCCAGCCTCACAAGGCACAGTCCAAACTCGGGCGTACTGGAAAGGGCACGTCAAGGTCAACGACTCGAGCGCCAGCGTGAGCGCCCTCAGCGTCGGACAATCGGTCAGCGTGACCACCTCGGGCGACGAAGCCAGCGAGGTGGTGGTCAAACTCGAGGTCAAGGGCGCCATCTCGAGCATCGGAGCAAATTCTTTGGTGGTGGCTGGAAAAACCGTGACGATAGACGCCAACACCCGAATCGATTTGGCTGCGGACAATGATGATGCCTCGAGTTCGGTGCATACCTTGGCAGACTTAAAAGCAGGCGATTTTGTTGAGGTGACTGGCTCGACGGATGCCGCAACGGGCAATGTTCTCGCCAGCAAAATTGAAGTCAAAAGCGCCACCGAGCTGAGCGAAGACGGCGAGAATAATGACTCCGAGATCAAAGGCACGGTCGCAGCGTTGAGCACCGATGGCTTCACCCTTGGCACACTCACCGTCCATTGCGTCAGCCCTTGCGCCCTGCCGACAGGCTTAAAAAATGGCGACATGGTCGAAGCCGAAGGTGTGCTGACGGGCAGCAGCCTGGAAGCCAAAAAAGTCAAACTCGAGGATGAACTCGAAAGCCATCCCGCAGCAGGCTCGAGCATTGTCTTCAGCGATGACCTGAACCACCTGAGCGCGACCAGCAAAACCTTTGACCTCGGGCGTTACAGCGTGGATTATTCAACCGCCACCGTGACTGGAACACTTGCCGACAAAGCCACTGTCAAAGTCGAAGGCAAGGTTGACGCCAGCAACACCAAGTTGATCCATGCCACAAGCGTTACGGTTCTTGCCAGTGGCGGCAACGACGGCGGCGGACACAAGTAAATCAAACCTCAACCTCTCCGATAGAGACAAGCTCGAGACTCCCCCAAGGCTCGAGCTTGCTCTCTGATTTGATGCCCTAGGGGATGGTCTGAGACCATCCCCTACATTTTTTTGTTTCAACACGGTATTCTCGAGCGATGACTGAAGATTCCAAACCCGAACATGGTTTCGCCACCAACGCCGTTCACGTTGGCACGACCCGCAACCCTGGCGACCCGCTCGGCACACCGATTTACCCCGTCATTGCCTGGGAGTTCGAGAACCTCGAGCACGCCGAGTACATATTCAAAACCAACGATGGGCGCTCCTACAGCCGCATTCAAAACCCGACCACCGAGGTTCTCGAGGAGCGCCTGACGGCACTTGAGGGGGCGCGGGGTGCAATTGCCACCACGACTGGGCAAGCGGCAACCTTGCTGACCATTTTGACGCTCGCCAAAGCTGGGGATCACATCGTGGCGACCTCGAGTTTGTTCGGCGGTTCGGCGGGACTTTTTAACAACGTTTTTCCAAACATGGGCATCTCGAGCACGCTTGTGCCAAACGATGTCAGCGCCATTGCGGCGGCAGTCAAACCGAACACCCGCGCCATTTGGGTCGAGATCATCGGCAACCCCGCGATGGACGTTCCAGATTTGAGTGCGATTGCCGAAATTGCCAAAGCCGCCAACATTCCGTTTATCGTCGATAACACTTGGGGCGCGGTGGGTTATTTGTGCCGTCCGCTCGAGTTTGGCGCGAGCCTGAGCGTGCATTCTTTGACCAAATGGGCTTCTGGACAAGGCGCGGTGATGGGCGGCGCGGTGTTGGTTGGAGAAATTAATCTCGAGAACAACCCGATTTTCAACACGCCAGACGCCAGCGGCAAATCACTGCTCGAGCATTTTGGCGAGAATGCGTTTTTGACTCGAGCACGCAATTTGGGCTTGCTGTCTTTGGGGTTAACCCTTGCCCCACAAAGCGCCTGGACAATCAATGCAGGCTTGGAGACGCTCGAGGTGCGGGTGAAAAGGGAATGCGAAACCGCGCTCGCGCTCTCAAGTTGGCTCGAGACTGAACTTGGTGTGGCATGGGTTTCTTACCCTGGATTGAGCACCCACGCCTGGCACAAAAACGCCAGCAAGTACCTGCAAAACGGTTTCGGTGCGGTGTTCACCTTTGGCATTGAAAATGGACTTGAAGGCACAAAACGCTTTTACGACAACCTCAAACTGATTCGCAAAGCCACCAACCTCGGCGACGTTCGCACCCTGGCGGTTCACCCCTGGACGACCACGCACGGACGCCTGAACGACGCTGGACGCGCCGCCGCAGGGGTCACGCCCGAAATGATTCGGGTGTCTGTCGGACTCGAGGAGGTGAGTGATTTGAAACGCGATTTGCGCCAAGCGCTCGATTTGGTCGTTCGAGCTTTGTGAAGGTGCAACCCGTTTGAGCACTTGTTAACTCAGGTTATTTGAGAATGCTCACCAGGATGGCAATAGCGATCCCGCCCGAAGGTGCGTCTTGGGATCAAGAAACGCCAGCCGTGATGGTCACAATCGCTGCCCAAAATTCCACTTTAACCTTGACGTTTTTCAGCGTTTTGGTATTGTGAAACTTGCGTTTGCCTTGCGGTTTAACGCGTTTTTTGGTATGCTGTTTGCGAGAGATATGAAACCTCCTTTCTGGAGGCGATACCCGCACCCTCTGAACCAGGGTGCGGGTTTTCCGTGTTATCGGTCATCCGACCCTGAATGTGAACCTGAGTTTTCAAAGAACGCTGCCCAAACGAGCTACGCTGGCAGCATAACACGCCAATTTCTCGAGTGTTAAACTTGCAACACGCAACAAAATCTGGTCGCTCGAGAATCTTGAGGAGAACATCATGTCAATGGGGCAGAAAATCGGGTGGGGCGTTCTGGGCTTGGTGGTTGTTGGTTTGTTTTTTGGTGTGCGTTTTGGGCTGCAATACTTGAACATTGCCACCTCTTACGCGGCAAAAACCATGTGCTCGGGCGTGTTCGTGGCAGGTCGAACACCTGAAGCGATGGTTGAAGATTTGTATGCAGTGTCTTTTGTTGGCACGCAAGTTGACACTGAAAATAAAAGCGTAACCTCGAGCTTGTACGGTCTGGCAAAATCGCAAGCCGTGTACCGCCCAGGTTTGGGTTGCACCCTCGTGAACGGCAGCACCGAGGCAGAACTTCGGGCGCAACCAAGCCCACCCATCTCGAGCGTCAAAGCTGAGAATTTCACAGTCGAGCCGAAGAATGCAAAACTCGAGGCGTTGTTGGCTGAAACCTTTAACCCAACTTCAAGCAAACAAAACCCGACCCCATCAAACAAAACTCGAGCCGTGGTGGTGCTGCAAGATGGCAAGTTACTGGCAGAACGATACGCGAGCGGCTTCAACGCGCAAATGCCACTTCTGGGTTGGTCAATGACCAAAAGCGTCACCAATGCCCTGATCGGCATGATGGTGCTGGATCAAAAACTCGAGGTTGAAAAACCTGCGCCCATTGATGAATGGAAGAACGACGCTCGAGCCAAAATTACCTTGGACAACTTGCTGCGCATGAGTAGCGGTTTGGCTTTTGTTGAAGATTACGCCTCGCCGAGCGATGCGACCAACATGCTGTTTCGCGCGAAAGGTGCAGGCAAATTTGCGATTGGCGGGAAAATTGCTGCCGAACCTGGCGCGGTCTGGTCGTACTCGAGCGGCACAACCAACATTTTACAAGAGATTGTGCGGCGGCAATTTGCCAATTACGCCGATTACCTGGCGTTCCCGCACACACGTCTTTTTCAAAAACTCGGCATGACCAGCGCCATCCTCGAGCCTGACGCCAGCGGCACATATGTCGGTTCGTCGTTCATGTACGCCACCGCCAGAGACTGGGCGAAATTTGGGCAGTTGTACCTGCAAGACGGCGTTTGGAATGGTGAACGGATTCTGCCCGAAGGTTGGGTGGCGTACTCGAGCACCGAAACCCCGCATTCGGACGGGACTTATGCCGCGCATTTCTGGTTGGCGCACAACGACCCAGAATTTCCCAAAGATGGTTTTATGGCGGAGGGTTTTGAAGGGCAAACTGTAGCGATTTTACCGACGCAAAAATTGGTGATCGTGCGGCTCGGATTGACGCACGGCGACGCGGTGTATGACGACGTGGCGTTCGTGAAAAGCATTATTGCCGCTCTGAAAAACTAAAACTCGAGGTCGGTTGATGAGATGTAAAATTCTGGTCACAGGCATGTCGGGCACAGGAAAATCCAGCGTCTTGCTCGAGTTGGCACGGCGTGGACACCAGGTTGTGGACACCGATTCGGAGGAGTGGTGTGAATGGGTGACTTCCGACGGCGAACCCGACTGGATTTGGCGCGAGGAAAAAATCAGGGCGTTGTTGACCTCTCACTCGAGCGGACTGCTTTTTGTGGCGGGATGCAAGTCAAATCAAGGCAAGTTTTACCCGCAGTTTGATGCCGTGATACTCCTCAGCGCACCAAGCGAGGTTATTTTGAAACGCATCGAGACTCGAGACACCAACCATTACGGCAAGAACCCACTCGAGCGCCAAAAGATTCTCGAGCATCTGGAATGGGTCGAGCCGTTGTTGCGTGCGACTGCCACGGCAGAAATTGATGCCAGCAAACCGTTGTCTGAAGTCGCGGATGAACTTATCGCAATTGGGTCAGGTTGGTAGGGTGCGCCTCGCGCACCGTCGTTTAAACCCTGCGGTGCGCGAGGCGCACCCTACAGTTTTTTCTTTCCGAGAACTTGCAACCTCGAGATCATGTAATCTAAAACCATGAGTTACAAAAATATTTTTTCACTCTCGGGCAAAACCGCGCTGGTGGTCGGCGCGGCTTCGGGCATCGGTCGGGCTTCCAGCTTGGGGCTGGCAGATTTCGGGGCGCACGTGATTGTGGCAGATCAGAACCTCGAGGGTTTAACGAGCGTGGTGCAGGAGATTGAGGCGAGCGGCGGCACGGCTGAGGCTCGAGCGGTCAACCTGAATGATGCTGCAAGCATTCACGCGCTTCTCGAGAGTTTTGAGAAACTCGAGGTGCTGGTGTGCACGCCCGCCATCAACGTGCGCAAACGAATTCTGGATTATTCGGACGAAGAATTCGACAAGGTCGTGGGTTTAAACCTGAAAGGCAATTTCAGGTTGTTGCGCGACGGTGGGCGCAAAATGGTGGCTTCGGGCGGCGGCAGCATCATTGTCTTCTCGAGCATCCGCAGTTTGGTGGTCGAACCAGGGCAGGGCGTGTACGCGGCGACCAAAGCGGGGGTGCTGCAACTCGTGAAGACCCTGGCAGTAGAACTTGCCGACAAAGGTGTGAGGGTGAATGCCATTGGTCCTGGGGTGGTCAACACGCCGCTCACCGCGCAAATCAAAAACAACCCAGATTGGTACAACGCCTACGCCAGCAGAAGCGCCCTGGGACGTTGGGCGGAGGTGGATGAAATGGTCGGTCCTGTCGTGTACCTTGCCAGCCAAGCCTCGAGTTATGTAACTGGAACGATTCATTTTGTGGACGGTGGTTGGACGGCAATTGACGGACGGTTCACGCCACCACTTTAAAATTTACCCTCGAGCGCCCTGTCTGACCACGTTTTTAACATCCCGCACCTCGAGCAAGGCATCTTTGATGAACTGGTACTCGTCTTGGTTGCGGACTTCAAAACGCAGGTAAATGTGCGCTTCAAAGCTGCTGGAAACGTTCGCCTCGACTTTTAAGGCGCTCTTTTTCAAACGATCCAAAACGTCCAGCACATCTTTTAACAGTCCACTGCGGTCGCTCGAGATCACGTCAATGTCCACGGTTTGGCTGCCGAAGGCGCTGGCGTCCCAACTGGCGTTGACCACGCGGTTGGGTTCCTCGAGCCGCCAACGGTTGATGGTCGGGCAGTCGTCGCGGTGAATCGTCACGCCGCGCCCTCGGGTGATAAATCCGGCAATCGCGTCGCCTTTGATCGGTTTGCAGCACTGCGCGAATTTGATCGGGGTGTTCATGCCTTCAACGTACACGCCACTCACCACGGGTTTTTTAGGGGTTTTGGCATTTGGCACACTGGCAATCGGTTGTTCGGCTTCTGGCGCTAAAACCCGAGCCACCTGCACCGGACTGAGGCGGTTGGCGTGCAGGTTGATGTACAAATCGTCGGGGTTTCTCGAGCCGAGCAATTTTTCGGCGGCATCCTCGAGGTTTTTGGTGCGCATCAGCTTACGGGCTGGTAGACCGCGTTTTTTCAGGTAACGGTCGAGAATGGTGTGCCCCATCAAGAGCGCATCGGCACGTTCTTGCACGCGGAAGAACTGGCGAATTTTGGCTTTGGCACTGCGGGTTTTGGCGATGCTCATCCAGTCTTTGCTGGGTCCTGGGCTGTTGCGGTTGGTGATGATTTCAACGCGGTCGCCATTGTCGAGTTCCTGTGAAAGTTGCACAATATTGCCGTTGACCTTCGCACCGATGGCATGGTGTCCAATGTTGGTGTGAATGTGGTACGCCAGATCGATTGGCGTCGCGCCCTGCGGCAAACTGATGGTGTCGCCCTTTGGCGTAAAAACAAACACGCGCTGCCCGAGCAAATCTTGTTGCACCGCATCGACAAAATCGCCCGCATCTTTGATCTCGCTCGAGAGCGCCTCGAGGCTGGAAATCCAGTTCATGCCCTTGCGCAGTTCGTCCAGCCCTTGCGAGCGCTGCTCGAAACCCGTGCCGTCCTCGATGCCCTGCTTGTAGAGCCAGTGCGCGGCAACGCCGTACTCGGCGACAGAATGCATTCGGTTGGTGCGAATTTGCACCTCAATCGGTTGTCCCTCGAGCGAGATCACGGTGCTGTGCAAACTCTGGTAGCCGTTGGGTTTTGGCACGGCAATATAATCTTTGAACCGCCCAGGAATGGGCGTCCAGATCGAGTGAATGATGCCCAGCGTGTGATAGCAAACCCGTTTTTCTCGGGTGTCCTCGGCGAGCATTTTGGCGCGGTCGTGCTTTTCGCGCTGCACGGTCACGGGGTCAGTTGGGTCTGGCACAAAATCGAGTTCGGTTTCGGTGACTGCTCGCGGCTCGAGGATCACGCGAATGGCGAGCAGGTCAAAAATTTGCTCTAAATGTTTGGTGTCGCGGTGCATTTTGGTGTAAATCGAGTACAAATGCTTGCTGCGCCCAGAGACATCGAACGAAATCAACCACCGCCCAAGTTCGCGGTCGGTCTCGAGGTTTTTCAGTAAATCATTGATGGCGCGTTGCACGTAATCGTCGCGTTCGGTTTGCTTCAAGCGAATCTGCGTTGCCAGCTCTTTGTAGGCTTCAGGCTCGAGGTATTTAAAACTCAAATCCTCGAGTTCCCATTTGATCTGCCCGATGCCCAGGCGGTGCGCCAAGGGCGCGTAAATGTCGCGGGTCTCTTTGGCGATGCGCACCTGTTTGTCTACACTCATGCTGTCCAGCGTGCGCATGTTGTGCAGACGGTCTGCCAGTTTGGCAATGATGATCCGCACGTCCTTGGTCATGGCAATTAAAAGTTGCCTTAAGTTCTCGGCTTGTTCATCCTCGAGCGCATCTTTGGCACGCTTGGAGAGCTTACTGACTTTGGTTTCACCCTCGACGATCCGTGCGACTGCCACACCAAATTCGCGTTCGACATCCTCGAGCGTGGCGCTCGTGTCCTCGACGGTATCGTGCAATAAACCCGCCAGCAGCGTATCCACGTCGGGTTGCAAGCCCGCCAAAATTGCCGCCACCGCCACCGGATGCGTGATGTAAGGCTCGCCCGATTTGCGCATCTGTCCGTCGTGGGCAAAGGTCGCAAAACGGTACGCCAGTTCGACTTTGGCGCGTTGGGCGGCGTTCAGGTACTCGAGTTTTTCCAGGAGTTCTGGATAGCCGTGCATCCCCAGCAGCGCCTCGCCACCAAAAGTCCGCCATTCGCTCGAGAGTGGCACAACAGAATCGGTGGAGGTGGCTTTGCTGGCGCTCATGGGTTGCAGTGTAACGTTCCAAAGAAATTCTGTAAAACCAGGACGTACAATTGGGGTCGTGAAACTCGAGCCGTTACAGCCCCAAAATGCTTTGATCGCGCTCGAGTTTTCCGTTGGCATTCAATCTCGGGCAGTGGCATTAAAAGGTTATCTCGAAGAGTTGTTGCAGAGTCTCGAGCAAAGTTTGGCTCGAGCATTCGCAAGCGTGACGTTGCTGGTTTTCAACCAAGCCGATTGGGTCAAAAATGCGCCTTACCCTTACGGGTTCACGTTTTACCGACGCCTGAAAAACGCTCAGGGGCTTATTTTCGCCCCTGCCGATTACCCCGCCCGAATGCTCTGGACTTACCGCGAGGTTGTGCTTCAAGCCCAAAAGGCAGGCATCAATGCTCCAGGCACACTCGAGGAATTCTTTGATTTAACCCTCGGGCACGAACTGGGTCATGCGGTCGCCGATCAACTCGAGCTTCGGACAAAGGTACGCTGGATTGACGAATTTATGGCAACCTTTTTGTACCTGTTGGCGCTCAAAAATACCAACCCAGAGGCGCTGGCGCGGGTCTTGCAATGGGCAAAAATTTTTGGTGTCGCCAGCCCCGAGAACACCCTCGACTCGAGCCTGACCAAACCCGCCGGCATTCGGCTCAAAAAAGCCAAAAAACGCCTCGAGCAAGCAGGGGACAGTCAAGTCAACCGCACCGATTTGGGCGCGTTTGAATTTCCATTTTCGCGTTTAACCACCGCCAACCAAGCCTGGTTTCAAGCTCAACTGTTACAACAGGCGCACAGCATCTTGGAGGCTCGAGGGGCAGATTTTGTGATTCAAGCCAGCGAGCAATTCAAAAACACCAAAGGGCGCGGCGAAATCTCGAAGCTACTCTTGAAACTCGAGCCTGGGTTGAGGGCTTGGTTTAAGGTTTTTGGCAGTTAAAACGGCAAGCCGCCCTGACGAATCCACGCCAGTTTCTTGGTTAATTCCTCAAGGTTTAGCATTTCGCCGTCCGCACCCACCTGCACATGCAGCCACTCGAGAAATTGATTGATCAAAAACGCTCGGTCACTGGCGGCGGCGACGGCAGGACTCAAACGGTTGGTTGGCAATGCCGCCGCAATCTGACGGCGCAACTCGAGTTGAATGCGTTCACCCGTTTCGCCCAATCCTCCAAACTGCCAGACCCGCCACGCAGGGTCGCTCGAGCGCACAAGGTTGGCAATCAAATCCAAATCAAATCCCGAAAATTCGCTGGAAATCGGGGCTGCACCGTCCAACTGACAGGTTTTCTCGAGCCAGACCAGCGAGCTTTGCAGTGCCGCGACAGTTTTATCAAACGCCTGTTGCCCACGGTCGGGGTAGGAGAGCGAATCTGGGTCAGAACCAAAAAACGTCGGCACGGCATGACCCAAACCAGGCGCAAAACCCGAATGGGCAAAACTGTCCTGGTCAAAATGCAGCAATTGTCCCAAGAAATGAAGTCGTTTGATACGGTTGGGTTCGTTTTGCACCCGTGCCCACAACTCGAGCTTGCGGGCGGCGACGGCTTCGGGTGTGCCGAACGCGTGCCAGTTTTTCTGGCTTGGAACGTCCAACACTATCACCTTGAAAAAATCCTTTTCGGCAACCACGGTGCTGTTCGTGTCCTGACTCAGGTCGCTGCTGGCAATAAACAACGAATCCGCCAGGTCAAAACATGGCAGGTGCAACGCCAGGTACAAACTCAAGTCAAAATGCGTCTCGCGTTCATACGCCAAAGCGCTCGAGAACACAGCCCAGAGCATGAAAAGCAGCAAACCTCGAGCAAAGGATTTCATAAATAGAGCTTAAACCCACAAGTGACCAATTTGACGCTCGAGTTGCAGAACTTGGTCAACCTGATTGAGAACGTCCGAGCAAGTCAAGTGCCTTTTGGTCACAAGGCTGTCATAAATTCGTGAGCTTGGTTGTGAAATGATGGTCAACAGTAACTTACAAAGGCTATAGGCTTGGCGTGTCACAATGAAAAAAATCAGTCCACGGTTGAAATTGGCTTAAAGGGGTTGCTCGAGTGTCGGTGGCGGAGTCGGATCGTTATCAGTTCGTTAAAGACTTGGGTCAGGGCGCGATGGGTCGCGTCAGCCTGGCGCTGGATCGGGTCTCGGGCGAATTGGTGGCGATCAAGCGCCTTCATGAGGTCGTGGCGTTGCAGGGCGGTGCGCGGCTGCGGCGCGAATTTCGGGCGCTCGAGCGCATAGAGCACCCAAATGTTTTGAAAGTGCTGGGTTTTGGCGATGATCGCGGTTTGCCTTTTCTGGTCATGGAGTACGTGCGCGGCACGGATTTAAACGACTGGCTCGAGCAAAAACCCAAACTCGCGGATATCGTGCGGGTGTTCGCTGGGGTTGCCAGTGCGCTCTCGGCGGTTCATGCGCAGGGCATTGTGCACCGCGACTTAAAACCCGAGAATATTCGGGTCACGGCAGCGGGTGAAGCCAAACTGATGGATTTTGGGCTGGCGAAATCCTTGCAGGGTTCTGTCGCGCTGACCAAGGCGGGGGCGGTGGTCGGCACGGTCTTGTACATGGCACCCGAACAATGTCGGGGGGCGCAACTCGATTACCGCGCCGATTTGTACGCCCTTGGCGCAGTTTTGTACAGCGCCCTGACGGGGCGTCCACCATTTGTGGGCGACGGACTGGCGCAGGTGGTCATGCAGCACATCTCGCAAACCCCAGTCACACCGCGTCAGTTCAACCCTGGCATTCCCAATAAGCTCGAGGCACTGATTTTATTGATGCTCGAGAAAAACCCGCTTGATCGTCCCCAGAGCGCCTTGGCGGTGCGCGAGGCGTTGCTGGGCATTCTGGAAGAACCAACCGCCGACCTTGGCGCCTCGAGTGCTGAGACTGCACGGGCGGACGCCTTGCTGGTCGCGCCGCTGATCGGGCGCGACCTCGAGTTGGGATCGTTGCTGCCCTTGCTCGAGCGTCCACCGGAGACGGGCGTGGTGGCAGTCACGGGCGATGTCGGTTCGGGCAAAACGCGGCTGTTGCGGGCTTTTTCCGAACGCGCCCGAAACGTTGGCGTTCGGTTGGCGGTGGGTGAAGCCATCGAGCACGACCCGACGCCGTTCGGTGCGGTATCGCGTTTGATTCTGGACGTGCAACGCAACAACAAAGGCATTCTTGAAGCCCTGCCTGAAACTGCCAGGGCAGAACTGGCACGAATCGCGCCGACCCTGGGCGAAGTGCCAGCCCCAGACTCGGGTTTGCCTGCCGACGTGGCGCGTTTGCGCCTTTTCGAGGCGTTCACGAAACTGCTCGAGTTGCTGTGCAGCGTGACGCCCGTGGTGTTCGAGAATTTGCACTGGGCGGACGCCAGCACCCTCGAGTTGCTGGCGCACGCCACACGAAGCGCCGAGAATCCCCGAGTCATCATCAGTTACCGCGTCGAAGATTTGCCCGAGGAAACAACCGTACCCAAAGGTTTAAAACCAAAACGGGTCATCAATTTACAGGCTTTGCCCGACAGCGCCATGCAGGAACTGCTGGTCGCCTGGCTGGACTCGAGCATCGACCCGACCCTGGTCAATGAGTTGGTCTTGCACGCCGCCGGCAACCCCTGGGTGCTCGAGGAACGATTAAAAGCCATGCTCGAGGCTGGGGCGGTCTTCAGGCGCGGCGGCATGTACGAATGGAATCGCAGCTTGCTGGGTTTGCCGAGCGGTCTGAACGAACTGCTGGCACACCGCTTGGCGGCATTGCCAGCCAACGCCCTCGAGTTTGCGCGGGCGGGCAGCGTTTTGGGTCGTGCTTGGATGTTCGACGATGCCAAAGGCTTGCTGGGTTGGGGCGATGACGCCGCTTTGGACGCGCTCGAGGCGTTGGTGCGGGCAAAGTTGGTTTCAGAAATTCCAGGCTCGAACGGTGAGGGTTTTCGCTTCAGACATCCGCTTTACACCGACATTTTGACCAGCAGCATCATGAGCTTGAAACGCCGCAAAATGCACGCCAAAGCCGCCACACTGCTCGAGGGTCGGGCGGCAGCCATCGAACTGTGCATTCATTACCTGGAGGCGAACGCTTTTGAAAAGGCGCTCGAGAAAGGTTTTGAGGCGGGTTTGTTGGCGCAGAACACCTTCGCTTACCCGCAAGCCGAACGCGCCTACCGACTGGCGTTGGAAGCCGCCGAACACCTCGAGATGCCGAATTTAATGGTTTTAAAGGTTCAGCATCAGCTTGCCGAGGTGCTCTCGATTGGTGGGCGCAACAGTGAAGCCATTAAACTCTGGGAAGACGTGATCGAGCACGCCCCGTCGCTCGAGGGTGGCGCTGAGGTGCTGGCGCAAGCCAAAGTCTCGTTGGTCAAAGTCTTGCGTTTTACCGCCTCCTTAGAGCACAGCCTCGAGTTGCTGGGCGAACCCATTGTCGGCACACCCTTTTTTGAGGAATTGTGCGCCGAGCTGGCGGCGGTCTACATCCGCACCGGAAAATGGGATCAAGCCAGAATGTACGCGATTCGGGCATTGAAAGCCGCCCGCAAAACGGGCAAACTCGAGACTGAGGCGCTGGCGCTCAGGCATTTGGCGTGGATGGAAAGCAACCGTAACAAGCGCTTTAGACAAGTCGATAAACTGATGGCGCTCTCGATTGCCAAAGCCGAGGCGTCGGGCAACAACCATGTGCTCTCCTCGATCTGGGTGGATCGCGGCACGCTGTACAACCGCGAGAAGTGTTTTGATGATGCCACCCAAGCTTTTGAACAGGCATCAAAATACATTCAAAAAACCGCCAACATCAAACTTCAAGCCACGATTGCGGTCAATTTGGCAATCTCGCTCGAGAATCAAGACGAATTTGAAGAGGCTTGCCAGAGCCTCGAGCCTGCGATTTTGCTGGCGAAACGGGCTGGGTACACCATGATTGAACGCCCCGCAACCTTCAATTTGGGCACCTACAAATACGCCCTGGGGAAATTTGACGAGGCGCTGGCAATCTTCAAGCAACTGCAAGAAATCACGAATGACACCGCCTTTGAACGCTCCAGATTTTTTGAGACACACATCATGCTCGAGCGCGGCGACGGTTTTATCATGCAACTGCCAGAGATCAAAAACCCCGAAGACCAAGACATGTTGCATTTGCTCGAGGTCGAACACGCCCTCAGCTTTGGCAATTACGCCACCGCCCTCGAACTGACCCACCAACCCAACCTCGAGTACGCCTGGTTTTGGGCGCTGGCAAAACTTCATGCCACCTGGCGGCTGGGGTTAGAAACCGACGCGGCGCTGCTCGGGTTTCAAAACGCTCCAGCCCCAAGCCTCAAATCGAGTTTGCACCAAACGTACTCGAGGTTTATCCATCAGGTTTTCAAGAAAGACATTGACGAGCAGAGCCTTAAACTGCAAGCCGAGGCATTGTTTCAAAGCTTGATCGGTATTTTCGCTCGAGATGTCGCCCTTTCGCTGCGCGATTGATTTACACAAGGGTTACCTCTGAAACTGAGTATTTTGCTGGTGAACCTATAATTTTTTTGGAAGGGCTATAATTAAAACAGGAGGTTTGTCGTGAAAAAATATCTGTTGATTTCCGCACTGGGATTGTCGGTGATCCTGTCATCGTGTTTTCTCATTAAAGGACTCAGGGTTGAAGTGCCAGGCGAAAATCCTGTCGGTTTGAATGGTAAATCCATCGACGTTGGCTCGAGCGGCGTGGGTCGCCCAGAATTGATGTCCAACCGCGTTGCCAAAGCCTTTAATGCCGCCATCACCGACGCCACTTTTGAAGACACCCCAAATATTTCCACCGAATTCAACAAGTACGGCATCAGCGTCGGTGGCTTAACGGCTTGGGGCGCGTGCGTTAAATTCTCTGGCAGCGCCACCCTCAAAAACAACACTGCCGCCGTTCCAGCCGCGATCACCTTAAGCGACGTTTCTGCCGAATTGACTTTGAAAGACGCTATTAACGCAGGGATTTCCTTCACCCTCAAAACCGATCCCGCCAATGCCAGCGTGACCTTAAACAACACCACGGCAAACAATTACAGCTTTGACCCCAGCAAACTCGTGCTTTGCGCCAGACTCGAGACGGCAAGCCTGACCCAACTGGTCGGTATCCTCGAGTCAGGTGGGACAAACACGGTCTCTGGTACGCTGAAATACAGCCTAGATGGCATCAGCGGTTTAAGTGCGGGCAGCACGTTGACCCTGACTTTTGGGGCTGGAAGCTCGTATATTATTTTGTAAATCCTTGATTTCTTTTGGGACGAAACCCGTCGGTAAGTGTTTCTTGACCATAAAACGCACCTTACGGGCATGGTCGCTTCGTCCCTTTTGCTTCTCGAGGTATCTCTGCTACAATCCTCGAGCCATGACCGAAGTTTTCACAAAACCAGATTTTCACCGCAGCCGCCTCGAGACGGGTCGTGCGGTGCTTGCACCGATGGCAGGTTTTTCGGACGCACCGTTTCGCTTGTTGTGCCGCGAATTTGGGGCTGCCTGGGCGGTCACCGAAATGGTCTCGAGCATCGGTGTGCTGATGAACGGCAAGAAGAGTTTTGAAATTGGCGAACCGTACCCTAATGAGCCTGATTTGGTGATTCAAGTCTTCGGCGCTGACCCCCAAATGGTCGGCGAAGCCAGCGCCAAACTGTACGAGGAATTCAAACCCGCCGCGATTGATGTCAACATGGGTTGCCCCGTGCCGAAGGTCGTGAAAAACGGTGGCGGTGCGTGCCTGCTGCAAAACCCTGACGCCGCCCAAGCCATCATCTCGAGCATGAGCCGTAGCGTTCCAGTACCGGTCAGTGCCAAAATCCGTTTGGGTTGGGATAAATTCAACGCCATCGAGGTTGCACAGGCGCTCGAGGCTGGCGGCGCAAACTGCCTCGCACTTCATGGGCGCACCCGTTCGCAGGCGTACACGGGTTTTGCCGATTGGGACAAGATTCAAGCGGTTCAGGAAGCCATCAACATTCCGCTGGTCGGCAGTGGCGACGTTGTGACCGCCCAGCAATTCAATGAACGCAAAGCCCGAGCCTCGGGCGTGATGATCGGACGCGGCGCAATCGGACGCCCCTGGATTTTTGCTGAGGTTCAAGGTGGCGCGACCCTCGAGATTCCCGACATCGTGCGTCTGGCGTACTGCCACGCGCTGTTGAACGTCGCCTGGTACGGCGAGTTAAACGGAATGCGGCAAATTCGTGGACCGCTCGG
>CAXTTL010000014.1:0-40409 GCA_964247135.1 uncultured Deinococcales bacterium
TAAACCGTTGGTCATGCCGACGGCTCGAGAGGCGGTCGGTTGCCCAAGTTTGGCTGCCACCTCGCCGTAAGAACGGGTTTGACCCGTCGGGATTTCTCGCAGTTCAAGCCAGACTTTTTGCTGGAATTCTGTGCCGCCAGTGGAAACTGGAATGTCGTCCAGGGCGTCCAAATCGCCTGCAAAATACGCCTCGAGTTTTGCACTGTAACCGAACGGATTTTTGGTATTCTCGAGTTGATAACTTCCAAATCGTTTCTCGAGGAGTTGCTTCATGCGGTGTTCATTGCCTTCAAAATCGACAAAGCATAAGTTTTGATTCTCGACCACCAAGATGACTTGCCCAATCGGGGTTTGGATCGTGTCAAACAAGAGTTTCATGCTGCCCTCAATTCTGCACTGACTCGCGCCCGACGGTACTCGAGTGGTGATGTTCCCATAAAACGTTTGAAATTGGCGTTAAACGTGCTTAAAGATTGAAATCCAACCTCGAGCGCAATTTCGCTGATGCTCGCGCCTTGATTGTCCAGGCGTTTGCAAGCATTTTGCACCCGAATGCGGTTGAGCATTTCGAGCGGGGTGATGCCACGGTGCGTTTTGAAGAGTTTGTACAACCTCGAGACGCTGACGTTCGCGGCGTTTGCCATGTCGGTCACGTCCTCGAACATGTTGGGGTCATTGATTGCGTTTTGGGTTAAAGCCTTCACGATGCGCTCTTCAATCTCGAGATTTGAAATTCCGTCGGGACGGCAGAGTTTGCAGGCTCTAAAACCAGCGTGTTTTGCCTCGAGTGGCGTGTTGAAAAATTGCACGTTTTCGGCTTTGGGTTTGCGCGGTGGGCGGCACGATGGACGGCAGTAAATGCCCGTGGTTTTGACCGCCACCGTGAACAGATCGTCCAAACTCGAGTCACCCGAAAACATGGTTTGCAGCATTTGTATGCGGGAGAAGATCATGGCTGTATTTTGAAGCTTTTTGCCTGGGAATGCTACCTGAATTTTGTTTGCTTATTCGGGTTTATTTCAGTCGCAACTCGAGCCAGTCTGCCACGTCCTGAATCGGTTGCGCGTCCATCGGGCGGAAGCGGTCATCGATCAGGCTGCGGGCTTCACCGAGCGAATGTCCAAGGTTTGGGTACAACTTGAGTGTATGAGCATTTTTCAAAGCCTTGTCCAAAGCCCGAGCACCGTCGGCGCTGGTGTTCGCATCGTTCTCGCCTTGCAATATCAGGGTTGGCGTCTCGAGTTTTGGGGCGAGTTGAATCAGTCCTGGCAGCGCAATTTCGCTGGCGTAAATGCCCAGAAAACTGTTGGGGTCATCACGAAACAATTCGTTAATAACGGGTTTGGCTTCGAGTTCGAGGTCAATGAAGCCATCATTATTTTTGTCCATAAAGCGATTGAGTTTGGGTTTGGCAACGGTCGATGTTTGATCGAGCAAATAATAGGCTTGTGATACCGCCACCAATCCACCGCCACCAAGCAGTGCCTTGACCACGCCTTGAATGTCGATCAAGCCATTTTTGGCAAATTGGGACAGGTACGGAATACCGACGCGTGGAAATTGTTGCTGGAAGGTTTGAGCATACGAATACGTCACCGTACCCTGAACCATCAAGCCTTTGATGCTGGGATTCTCGAGCGCGAGTTGTGCGGCAATCGGTGAGCCTTCGCTCCAACCGTAAACAAAAATTTTGTTTGGGTCAATCAGTGCATTGCTTTGCAGGGCGTGCAATGCCACCCGAGCGTCCTCGAGAAAATCTTGAAGTTTCAAACCGTAATAGCGTGTCGCATCGAATTGCCCGGCGCCTGTTACATAGCGTTTGTTGTAGCGCAGAACCGCAAATCCACGTTGGCTCAAACCGTCAGAGAGTTGTTTGAAAATGCTCGAGACGCTTGCGCCTTGCCATTGCACGCTGGCGTTCATGTCCATCGGGGTTGAGCCGTGAATCAGGAGTACCCCAGGCAACGGAGCTTTTGGATTGCTGGGATAGGTCAGTTGGGCTTTGGACTGGAAATCTCCGAGTTGCAAGGTCAAATCTTGACTCGAGGCGCTTTGGGCGGCGGCAAAACTTTGAACAAAAATCAGGATGGCGAGCAGAAATCGTTTCATGCTGGTAGTTTGCGCTAGACTCTACTTCCAATGATAGCCACTTCTGGAAGCAGCATCGTCAGCAGGCTCGAGAACTTTGAGGCGTGTACCGTTTTGGCAGACCGTGAGCAATTGCGTTTGCTTGGCGCGTTTCTGGGGCGTGAAAACACGATCTCGAGCGCGGCACAAGAACTCGAGGTAAACCCGACCAAGCTTTACAAGCAGGTGCAACGTTTCCTGGCACTGGGTTTGGTCAACATCAGTTGGCTCGAGAAGCGCGCTGGGCGTGCCATCAAACATTACCGCTCGAGCAGTGACAGGTTTTTCATTCCATTTCGCACTTACCCGCCAGAACGGATCGGGCAGCAAAATCGGGAATACCACACGCACTTGTTTGCGCTGGGACTCGAGCGGGTGTACCGTCAGGAACGGTTTACCGAACAAGATTGGGGGGCGATCACGGCGCGGATGCCTGGAGGCGGCGTGTATTTGTCGATTGCCAATCGCTTTGGGCAGCAATGGAATTATCTGGACGCGGACACGCCTGCGGTGGTGTCGGGCTGGAACAGAATCATGCTCGATTTTGAGGACGCCAAGGCTTTGCAACGCGAAATGTCGGAATTACTGACCAGATATTTAAAAAAAGCTGGCAACCACGGGTATTTGCTGGGTTTGTTTTTAACCGACATTGAGGATTGCGAATGAACCACGCCTCGGGTTGACAATTAATGACTTTTCAGTTATTATTTTTTTGTGGCAAGAACCACCACCATCACCAACGAGCAAATCCTGAGCGCCGCCCGCGAAATCTTTCTCGAGCAGGGTGTGGCGGCGACGGCTGTCGATGTCGCCGCCCGAGCGGGCATCTCGAGCGGCAGCATTTTTAAGCGTTACCCAACCAAAGAGGCGCTATTTTTTGCCGCTATGTTGGAGCCGCCCAAACCGATCTGGAATGCCGACCTCGAGGCAAGACTTGGACACAGCGACACTCGAGCGGATTTATTGTTGATTGCCGAGCGAATTGTGGCGTTCACCAAAGAGGTTCTGCCCCGTTTGATGCTGGTCCGTTCGATGGGGCAAACGCCAGAACTGCCCACACCGCCACGCATCGAAAACGATTTTGTTCAAATCGTGGCATACTTTGGGCGCGAGATGGCGCTGGGACGGATTGCTCGAGGTGATCCAACTGTTCCAGCACTGACTTTATTGCACACCTGCACCGGTTTTGCCATGAGTTTGGGACTCGAGTCGGCAGCAAAGTTGTTCAGTGCAAATACTTTTCTTGAAGATTTTATTGCGGTGTTGTGGCGTGGGCTTGATCCGAAAACGAAATCGAGCAGAACGGAGGTCTAATTTTTTTTGGTAAATTAATAACTGATTGGTTAATTTTAAATGTCAGCACATTCCAAACATTTTGAACACGACTGAAACCGCCCAATTTAAAAGGAGCACCATGACCCAAAACATCACCCTCGAGCCTGTAGACGTGGCATCGCCCGCGTTTAAAGCCAATCCTTTTCCAAGCTACAAACGCTGGCGCGAAACCAGACCCGTTGTGCCATTCAAAGCCATGTTCGGTCAACGCGCCTGGTTGATTACCCGTTACGATGATGTGGGTGACGCCTTAAAAGACGAGCGCTTGGTCAAAAACAAACGCAACGCCCAAGACCCCAACAAACCATCTCGAGACATTCCGCTGCCAGGATTTGTCAAAATATTGCAAACCAACATGCTGGATACCGACATTCCAGACCACACGCGCCTTCGCGCTTTGGTGCATCAGGCGTTCATGCCAAGGTTGATCGCGCAGATGCAAACTCGAGTTGAGGCGCTGGCACACAAACTGATTGACCAGGCGCAAGCAAGCGGGGAAATGGATTTGATGACCGATTATGCCCTGCAAATTCCGTTGATCGTGATTGCCGACATGTTTGGCGTTAAAGACCGTGACCGCAACAATTTTCGCAAATGGTCACATGCGCTTTTAAGCATCAACTCCCCGATGGACGGCATTCGGGCATTGCCAAGCACCTATTTGCTGGTCAATTACTTGCGACGACTGTTCCAAGATCACCGCATCCATCCAGAGGACGACCTCAGCAGCGCCTTGCTTCAAGCCCAGACCGAAGGTTCGAGCCTGTCTGACGATGAATTGATTGGCATGGCGGGATTGCTGCTCTCAGCGGGACACGAAACCACTACGGGTTTGATCGGCAATGGGATGCTCGCGTTGCTCGAGCATCCAGATCAACTGCTGCGGCTTAAAACCGAACCGAACCTGATGAAAAGCGCCGTTGAAGAACTTGTGCGTTTCACGCCTCCTGTGTTGATTGCAACGCCACGTTTCGCCCGTGAAGACCTCGAGATTGCGGGACAGTTGATTCCCAGGGGTGAAATGGTGTACGCGGGTTTGGGGTCGGCAAACCATGACGAAAGCCAGTTCGAGAATCCAGAACGTTTACTGCTTGACCGTGCCGACAACAAACACCTCGGTTTTGGCATGGGTTTGCACTACTGCGTCGGTGCGCCGCTGGCTCGGCTCGAGGCGAGCATTGCGTTTCGGGTCTTGTTTGAACGATTGCCAAATTTGCGGCTTGCCGTTCAGCCTAAAACCCTGCGTTGGAATACCGGAATGGTGACACGCAACCTGAAGTCACTGCCCATGAAGTTCTGACCGAGTCTCGAGCGCCAGCACCTCGGTTTTGATTTGGTTTCTTCATTGGGCTTGTAAGACTTGATACAGTAAAAGTCGGAGGATTCGAACTATAATTCTAGATGTGGTAGGTCGATGTGAAAAATACACATCATTTGGCATGACGGTCTGCTAGAATTTTCTCAACTCGAAAGAGTCTCGAGCATCAGAATCAAAGTTTAAAAAAGTATAGCGATATCTGAACGCAGTCTAAAAACCGTAATTTGCCAGAATCTTGACAAATGATTCTGTATAAGGCGTAAGATAGGATTTATGTTAAACACAGAAAACATCTTCCAACCTACGCGGAAACCCGCTTTTGTGATCTCACAAACCAAGCCGCGCCCAATCCGTGTTGAACAACCAAAAACAGACATCATCAAAAACACCCTGCAAAAACTTCGTGCGGCGGGCAGCTTGCGCTCCTGGTTGATTCTGGCGCTGCTGACGCAAGTGATTGTTCTGGCGGTCCGCAACTACGCGATTTACGGCTTTGACAGATAAGCTCGAGACACCAAAAATACTTTCGCCCCGCCATCAGTGCGGGGTTTTTCATACCTCCACCATGTTGCCAAACCATGCGGTGCCAAAACAACGTAAACTCGAGACATGCGAATTGTAGACATGCGTTCAGACACCGTCACCAAACCCACCCCAGAGATGCTCGAATTCATGCTGCACGCGCAGGTTGGCGATGATGTTTACGGCGAAGACCCCACCGTAAACGCCCTGCAACTCGAGGCGGCGGAACTTTTGGGGTTTGAGGCAGGGCTGTTCACGCCCTCCGGCACGATGGCAAACCAAATGGCAATCGCGGCGCACACCAGCAGGGGTCAAGAAGTCATCTGCCCGCAAGACGCCCATATTTACGAATACGAACTGGGCATGATGGCAACTTTCTCGAGCGTTGTGCCCAGGTTTGTTCCCGCGCCCTTGGGCGTTCCAGACCCAGAAATAGTTTGCAAAGCTGTCAGACACAGCATTCACCAAAGTCCAACGGGTTTGATCGCCCTCGAGAACACGCACAACAAAGCGGGTGGCACGGTCGTCAACCTCGAGACGATCAAAGCCATTCGTGCCGTGGCAGATGCGGAAGGTTTGCCATTTCACCTCGACGGCGCTCGAGCCTTCAATGCCGCCACCGCGCTGGGCGTTCACATCCGCGAAATCGCCCAATATTTTGACAGCGTCAGCATTTGCCTTTCCAAAGGACTCGGCGCACCCGTCGGCAGCGTGTTGCTGGGCAAAAAAGACTTTTTAAAAACTGCCCACCGCTACCGCAAAATGATGGGCGGTGGAATGCGTCAAGCAGGAATCCTGGCGGCAGGCGGTTTGTACGCGCTGCGTCACGGACCCTCACGACTGGAACATGACCACGCTCGAGCCAAAACGTTAGCCACAGGCTTAAAAAATGCTGGCTTTGACATCAACCTCGAGACAGTCCAAACCAACATGGTTTTTATTACCGTGCCTGATGCCGCAACAACCGTGCAGGAATGGACAGACAAAGGCGTTTGGTGCGGACAGATGGACGTGGACAAAGTGCGCCTCGTGACGCATTTTCAACAGTCCGACGATGACATTCAGTACGTGCTCGAGCGGATTGGACAGGCTTGAAGCTCGAGCCGTGTCTTTTCGGGCTGGAAATCCTGTGATACACTACGCTCCGCCTCTGGGAGCGTAGCTCAGCGGTAGAGCGTTGCACTTACACTGCAATGGTCGGCGGTTCGATCCCGTCCGCTCTCACCAAAAGCAGTACCTAAGACGTGAGATACGCTCTCACGTCTTCCTTTGTTTTAGGCAATCCATGAGGCAATTTCAAGAGTTTGTGGACACTCAGAACAGAGTTTGATGCCGCTCCTCGAACACTGCTGGTGCCAAGAAGCCAAGACTCGAATGCCGACGTTCACGGTTCTTGCTCGTAAGAAAGCATCTGACGGGCTACTCGCGCTTGTACCAAACTTCAATCCATTCAAATACCACCCCTCGAGTTTCAGCTATTGATCCAATCGGTTTATTTCAATCCAATTCGCATTTCATTGTTCCAAAAAGGCTTTCAGCCACAGCATTGTTTTGACCATAAAACTCACCTTTTTGATCCCAAGACGCACCTCACGGGCGGGATCGCTTTTTGATCCCAAGACGCACCTCACGGGCGGGATCGCTTCTTGGTTTCAAGATGCACCTCACGGGCGAAACCGCTGTCGGGCATGATCGCTGTCCCAACAATTCTCCTTCCTGCTTATCCTTGAGATAACCCCGAACTTCTCGAGATTCCAAACTTGCCCCGCATCAACCCCTCCCCGTAGAATCCAACCGTGAACGAACACTCCCCCCTCGAGACTGAATTTATCGAACTGCTGCGCGGCGCGGTCAACATTGCCAGCCTGAGTACCCAGGAAGCCGATGTCTCGAGGTACTTGGTGCGTTGGATGCACCGTCACGGGTTTCAATCCGAGATGGACGGCGCGGGCAGTGCGGTGGGCGCTCGAGGCACGGGCAAGCTCGAGATTGTGCTGCTCGGGCATATTGACACCGTGCCTGGCGAAATTCCGGTGCGCATCGAAGATGGCGTGCTCTGGGGTCGCGGCAGCGTGGACGCCAAAGGACCATTTTGTACTTTTGTCGCTGCCGTCGCTAGCCTGCCAGACCATGTGCTCGAGAAAGCGCGGTTTATTTGCGTGGGTGCAGTCGAAGAGGAAGCCGCCTCGAGCAAGGGCGCACACCATGCCCTGGCGCGGTACACCCCTGCGTATTGCATCATCGGTGAGCCTTCGGGTTGGGACACGATCACGCTGGGCTATAAAGGGCGTTTGGTGGTCAAAGCCAAACTCGAGAAGGACAATTTTCACAGCGCGGGTGAAGGCAGCACTGCGAACGAGGACATGGTGCGACTTTGGAACGCGCTCGAGGTTTGGGGACGTGAATTTAACGCCGACCACCGCGTGTTTGACAGCGTTCAAGTCAGTTTGCAAGCCATGCACTCCGAGAACGACGGGATGCGACAAAAGTGCGAAGCCACCATTGGTTTGCGTCTGCCGCCACGCCTCAGCCCAGACGATGCGTTTGACCACCTCGAGCAAGTCAAACAAAAACTCGAGATGCCACACTTGCGCCTTGCCTACACTGGACGCGAAGAACCGCACCGTGGTCCAAAAGACACGGCTTTAACTCGAGCCTTCAGAATTGCGATTCGGGCGGCGGGAGTCCAACCGCAACTGACCCTGAAAACGGGTACAAGCGACATGAACGTGGTTGCGCCGCTTTGGGGTTGCCCGATTGTCGCTTATGGTCCTGGAGACAGCACGCTTGACCACACACCAACCGAACGCCTCGAGATCAAAGAATACTTGGCTGCCGTAAAAGTTTTACGCGATGCGCTCGAGCGACTGGTGATGACTTAAAAACGTGTGCTAAAATCGTGGCATGAAAAGTGTGCTCGAGAAAGAAACAGCCACCCGAATCAATGTCACCATCCCACCACGGCTTGCACGGTTTTTAGACGAATACCAAACATGGCACGGACTCGAGTCACGCAGTGCTGTGGTTGCACTCGCAATTCAGACCTTAAAAGATTTGGACATGGAACGCGGTTATGCCGAACAAGCCGAGTATCAACGCAAGCACCCCGAGACATTCATCGGATTGGATATAACCGATGGACTTGAACTCGAGGAGAGCAAAAAGTGGACCCGTTCGGCATGAAATTACTGCGCCGAGGCGACATTTATCTCGTGAATTTCAAACCTGATGGACGCGAAGGTGAAGCCGCACAAATTCATCCCGCCATTGTTGTGAGCAACAACCACGTGAACGCCCAAGCGGTATTGATTCAAGTGATGCCAGTCTCGAGCAATTTAGACCGCGTTTTTCGCAGCGATGTGCTTTTACCAAATCAACGTACAGGACTGGAATTTGACAGTCGCGCTCAGGTTGAAATGACCAGGGAGGTTCATGTCAGCCGACTGATCAAATCGCTTGGATTCGTTCCCAACGATTTAATGCGAACCATAGATGACCGAATCCGCGATCATTTTAACGTCTAAAACTCGAGAATCTTTACCCAATCTTTACTGTGTGACTTCATAATTCGCCAGACTCACGCCAACATCGAACGTCCAAGTTGAAGGTAGATTTTTGTTTTGGAAACGCAATTATTCACTTTTTAATATTGCTAAAGTTGATTTTCAGAAAGGTTTAGGCGATTTTGGTTTCGCATATAATCTTAAATTTATTTATAAAGACGAAAATATAACGGCTGAATATCTTCCTGCTGGTTTTTTTGGAAACCATTACGATTTAAATAATTTTGTGGTTAACCAGATTATTAAACTTAATCCTGGAGTTCAAATAGACCCACAAATTTTAAAAAGATACAATATCAAGTAGTAAATTGTTTACGATACACCAAGGTTATCAAAAAATATTATTCAATGTCTCGAGTTTTTATTACTGCGTCACTTCGTAATTCGCAAGGCTCACGCCAACGTAGTAATACCCAAGAATCTGATCAAACGTCCACCCAGAAGCCGCCAAACCTCGAGCACCATACTGCGACAAACCCACGCCATGCCCGTTGCCGTAGCCCTCGAGCACGAGCGGGTTGTTTGAGGAAATCCCAATCAGCGAACTTTTCGCGCCCAACGCCCGAATGAAGGCATAAACGTTCGTTCCAGTCACGCGCACGCTGCCGCTCGAGCCTGTGATGTCCAAGGCGCTCGGGCGACCTGATTCGGTACGGGCAGGAATCGAGATTGAACGGAAACTGCCAGCTTTACCCGCAAAACGGTTCACCACACTTTGAATCGTGCCGCTCGAGATTTGCAAGCTCCAAGGGTTGTTGGGGGCGGTTGAAAGCGGGTCTGGACGGGCTTGAAGGTAGGGCAAATTCGTACCCCAAATCTCGTAACCCGATGCGGTGTAACCACCACTGTCCGAACTGAAGTACGTGGTCGCAGGACGGTCTTGCCAGGACACAATCAATCCTCGAGTGGCATCGGCAGCGGCATTGCCTCGAATGGTTTCGGCGTTTGCACCACCGTAGACTTGGCAGGCGGCGGTTGGGCAGACATCGTAATCGCCGGATTGGTTGAGTTTGGCAATGGCGTATGTTCTGGCGATGATGGTCTGGGCTTTCAGGGCTTCATCTGGCCACGAACTGGGCATTTCGGAAGGGGTCACGCCACGCACGTAATCTTCGACATCCAGCGCGTTGACGATGTTTAAGCTGCCGCCACGAACGGTAACAATTGCCGCGCCACGGTAAACACGACCAGCGAATTGAAAATACCCGCCAGCATCGGTTTGAAACACCAAACGGTTGTGACCCGTGTCGAACAAGCCCGCCTCGGTGACAATGGCGATCTTGCCGTTTTGAATCGATAAATTCCACTCGAGGGGCGTGCTGGACTGACTCAAGAGCGTGCCATCGGTGTAGGTGGCATTGTGAGGGGTCGGAAAGATCAGGTTGGCTTTGGATTGCTGTCCGATCAACACCCGCAAAATCAAGGGTTTGGGCGGTTCTTGCAAGCTCGAGAGCAAGACATTTTTGGCATCAACTCGAGCCTCCAAGAACGGCTCGGCGTTGCGAACCAAGATGTTCGCGCCGCGCTCAAGGGAGGTTGAGGTCGAAACCGCCTGAACTGACATCAAGGCGGAGGCAATAAGCAATGTGGTGAGGGCAGTCCAAAAACGCATCAATCCCAAGATAACCGATTTTAAGGGCTGAGGTTGGGTATTTCACGCACCAAGAGCGGTCAATACGGCTCGAGCCGCGAACAAATCTTCGACCGCCAAGCCAACCGATTTGAACAAAGTGATCTCCTGACTCGAGTTTCTGCCTTGCACCACGCCAGAAACCAGGCTCGAGAGTTCCTGGGCGTCGTGCCAATTCCAACCCTCGAGGGCGGCTTGAATCAATTCGCCCGCACCGTTTTGAGCGGCGCTCAGGTTGTCCACAACCACCGTGGACGACTTCACCGCGCTCGGGTCTGCCTCAGACATTTTTGGGGTGAACGCCCCGACCAGATCGAGGTGCTGACCTGAACGCAACCAACTGCCCAAAATCAAAGGTGTTTCGCTTCGGGTGGCACTCGAGATCACGTCCGATTCGCGGACCAATTGCTCGAGACTCGAGGCGAGTTTGACCGAAACGCCGTTTGGTTCGAGTTCGGCTTGAAAATCTTGGGCGGCATGGCTTGAACGGTTCCACAACAAGACCTGCTCAAACGCTCGAACCTCGAGCAGAGCCTCGACTTGCGCCCTGGCTTGTGGTCCCGCGCCGATGATGCCCAACACTCGAGCATCGTCTCGAGCCAAATAACTTGCTGCCAACGCCGAAACGGCTGCGGTGCGTCGTTCGGTCAATGCTCTGGCTTCAATCACCGCTTCGGGCTGACCCGTGACCGAATTTTGCAGCACATAACTCGAGTGAATGGTGGTCAAGCCTCGGGCGGCATTGTTCGGGTGTACCGTGACGAGTTTCGTTCCCAAGCCCACCGTGGGGGCGGTGCAGGGCATCACCAGGTAAACACCGATTTCATCGGCAGGCAAAGACAAACGCTGTGGCATGGTGACGCTGCCCGCCGCCAATGCCAGAAACGCATCTCGAGCCACCTCAAGCGCCAAACCAGGGGTGAAAACACTTTGGACATCGGCTTCGGTGATGAATTTCATTGCAGGAATTATAAATCTCGAGCCATAAAAGTGGCATCTGTGCTCAGACAAAATTGGTTGAAGGTACAGGAATCGAACCTGTATTGCCTGTGTATCAGACAGGTTTCCTAACCGTTGGAAGAACCTTCAAAACTGGTGATCTCGAGGGGAATCGAACACCTATTCTCACGTCGAGAGCGTGAAGTCCTAAACCATTGGACGACAAGACCTTGGCGGCTCTGGCGGGAATCGAACCCGCACCACTCGAGAGACAGTCGAGTATCCTAGCCATTGGAACACAGAGCCAAAAATAAAAAACTCGAGTTTGGTCGTAACCTTACTCGAGCAAAAAATGTACGGAAGGTTACGTCAGGTTTGAATGCGTTCAGAATCTCGAGCCTCTGAATCGTGACGAATTTCAGGCGCAATTGGCTCGAATTCGGGGTTGTGTTCGATTGGCTTTGAAATCATCACGGGACTCACCTCGAGGGCTACTGTACGGCTTGGCTCGAGACTTGACATTCGCCAAATGGCGTAGGCAAGCCCTGCAAACGTTCGTTATCTTTTTTTTGGTCTAACACTCATTGTAGCCCAAAAGGGCATGAAATAAAACCGTTGCCCAAGACTGATCTCGAGGGTAGACTTGAGGTTGTGTTGTTTGAAACCCTCAAGCCTTCAGGAGAAACCGTGACCCTAGCCTTTACTGATGACAAGCCGCATGATGAATGCGGCGTTTTCGGCGTGTACGCTCCAGGGCGCGACGTTGCCCGCCTGACGTTTTTCGGACTGTACGCCCTGCAACACCGTGGGCAGGAGGCGGCTGGAATTGCCACCAGCGACGGCAAAAGCGCGTATCTGCACAAAGACGTGGGTTTGGTGTCGCAAGTTTTTAACGAAGCCAACATGAAACCCCTGATCGGTTCGCACGCCATCGGTCACAACCGTTACAGCACCACAGGCTCGAGCTTATTGCGCAACGCGCAACCGTTTCTGATTGAAACCATCGATGGACCGCTGGGCGTGTCGCACAACGGCAACCTCACCAACACCCTCGAGCTTCGTAAAATGCTGCTCGAGCGCGGCGGTGGGCTGCAATCCACCAGCGACAGCGAAATCATGACGCTGATGCTGGCAGCGCCCGTCGATGCCTGGGCGGCACTCAAACCCAGCGATTCCAACCTCGACCGTTGGCAGCAGCGTATTCTGGGTTTGATGCGCGTTGCCAAAGGCGCGTACTCCCTCGCCATTCTGACCCGTGATGCGGTTTACGGCGCTCGAGACGCGAACGGTTTGCGCCCGCTCTGCCTTGGAAAGCTCGAGGGTGGTTACATGATCGCCTCCGAAACCAGTGCTTTGTTTACGATTGGCGCGGAGTTCGTGCGCGAAATCGAACCTGGCGAGATCATCAAAATTGATGCGCACGGCATCACCAGCATCAAACTCGAACACGATGCGCCTCGAGCCTTGTGCAGCTTCGAGTACGTGTACTTTGCCCGCCCAGATTCGGTCATGGAAGGACAAGTGATTCACGATGTGCGGCAACGCCTTGGGCGGCAACTGGCAAAAGAAGCGCCCGTGGTTGCCGATGTGGTGATTGCCGTACCCGATTCCGCCACACCGCACGGCATCGGTTTTGCGCTCGAGACAGGCATTCCGTACACCGAAGGTTTGATCAAAAACCGTTACATCGGACGCACGTTTATTCAACCCGACCAAAGCCTGCGCGAGCTTGGAATGCAACTGAAATACAACCCGCTTCGCGCCAATCTCGAGGGCAAACGCATTGTGTTGGTCGATGACAGCATCGTGCGCGGCACAACTTCGGGACCGCTGGTGCAACTCGTGCGCGACGCTGGCGCGATTGAAGTTCACGTCCGCGTGGCAAGCCCGATGATCAAGCACCCGTGCTTCATGGGCGTGGACATGGCAACCTACGGGCAACTCATCGCGCACAACAAAACGCTCGAGGAAATTCGGGTTCATATCGGCGCCGACAGCCTCGCGTACCTTTCGGTGGACGGACTGAAAAGCGCCATCGGTGAAGGCTCGAGCATGAATCATGGGCATTGCACCGCGTGTTTCTCGGGTGAATACCCCATCGACATTCCCGCCTGGTTGTTCGGTGACACTCGAGATCAAGCGCTGTTTGAGGGGAGCTTGACTTGAAGGGGAACGTTGCACGTAGGGGCGCATGGCGATGCGCCCCTACAAAACACCTCGAGGGTGACGCGTGAAGGTGCTGGTCGTTGGTGGCGGCGGACGTGAACATGCCATCGCCTGGAAGCTCGAGCAAAGCCCCAAAGTCACTCAGGTTTTTGTTGCCCCTGGAAACGCGGGAACGCATCCGAACAACGTCAATATCGCGGTGACTGAAATCGGGAAGTTACTCGAGTTTACAATTGAAAACCAGATCGATTTTGTGGTGATCGGTCCTGACGATCCGCTCGCGGCAGGCATCGTGGATGCGTTTACCTTGCGTGGTATTCGCACCTTTGGTCCAACCCAGAACGCGGCGAAACTCGAGTGGAGCAAGGCGTTTGCCAAAGAGATCATGCGTGAAGTTGGGGTGAAGAACGCTGAGGCTGGCGTGTTTGAAAACCTCGAGACTGCACTTTCTTTCGTGCGTTCCAACCCGTTCTCGAGTCCTGGTTTTGTGGTCAAAGCCGATGGTTTGGCGCTCGGTAAAGGCGTGATCGTTTGTGATGATTTAAACGGTGCTGAACAGGCGCTCGAGCGAATTTTTGCTGGGGAATTTGGCGAGGCTGGCGGCACGGTGTTGATCGAAGAACGCATGAGAGGACCCGAACTCAGCGTGCTGGCGTTCGTGGATGGCAAGACCGTGAAACTGATGCCTGCCGCTCGAGATCACAAACGCATTTTTGATGGTGACATGGGCGCGAACACGGGCGGTATGGGCGCGTTCGCCCCAGTGCCAGAGATTTCTACGGCAACACTCGAGGAGATCAAAACCACGATCCTCGAGCCTGTGGTGCGCGGCATGAACGCCAGGGGAATTCCGTATAAGGGTGTGCTTTACGCGGGTTTGATGTTGACGCCGAACGGCATTCGGGTGATCGAGTTTAATTCCCGTTTTGGTGATCCCGAAACCCAAGTGATCTTGCCATTGCTCGAGACAGATTTGCTCGAGGTTTTTGAAGCTTGCGTTGATGGAACGCTGTCAAATCTCGAGATCAAATGGAAGTCTGGCGCGTGTGCGACGGTGGTGGCTGCAAGTCCAGGGTATCCAGGGAATTACCCCAAAGGACTCGAGATTTCAGGACTCGAGCATCAATCTGAAAACGCGCTGATTTTTCACGCGGGAACAAAACTCGAGGCTGAAAAAACCGTGACCAACGGCGGAAGGGTTCTCAACGTTACAGGCGTTGGTGAAAACCTCGAACAAGCATTGAAGAACGCCTACACTGCCCTCGAGTTTGTGAAATTTGATGGAATGCAGTTTCGTCGTGACATTGGAAAAACCGTGCCGACTGTGGGTTCTTACGCCTCGAGCGGCGTGAACATTGCCGAGGGAATTCGAGCCGTGCAACTCATGAAAGACGCGGTGAAAAGCACGCATGATGCTCGGGTTTTGGCGGGTGTGGGCGCGTTTGGTGGGATGTTTGATGCAAGTGCTTTAAAGAACCTCGAGACGCCTGTTTTGGTCGCCAGCACGGACGGCGTGGGCACAAAAACCAAAATTGCGGCGAAGCTTAACCTTTGGGACGGTATCGGTGCAGACATTGTCAATCACGGGATCAATGACATTTTGGTGCAGGGTGCAAAGCCACTGTTTTTCATGGATTACATCGCTGCCAGCAAATTGAGCGCGGAATTGGTGGCACGAATTGTCTCGAGCATGGCACAAGCGTGCAAAGCCGCGAATTGCGTGCTGCTCGGCGGCGAAACCGCAGAAATGCCGAACGTGTATCTCGAGGGTGAGCTTGATGTCGCGGGAACAATTGTCGGCGTGGTGGACCTTCAAAACGCGGTTGACGGCTCGAGTATTGCCGTGGGCGATGCAATTCTGGCGTTCCCTTCAAGCGGCTTGCACACGAATGGTTATTCACTGGCGCGTAAAGTCCTCGAGCAACAAAATTGGTCTGAAGCCCGTGCCGATTTGAACGGCGCAAGTATCGGGCAGGCGCTCCTCGAGCCGCACAGGTCGTATTTGGATCATGTCTCAAGTTTGCAAGCTGTTGGAATTGGTATTCACGGTATGGCGCACATCACGGGTGGAGGTTTGTGGGACAACGTGCCTCGGGTTCTCCCTGAAACTGTGAGCGCCGTTTTCACTCGAGGTTCGTGGGTTGCCCCACCAATTTTTAAATTGATTGCCACCTTGGGCGCAATTGACGAGCGTGAACTTTTTCACGCGTTCAACATGGGCATTGGTTTTATTGCCGTTGTTCCTCGAGAAGATGCACAAAGAGCCTTGGAGCTACTGCCAGATGAATGTTATTTGGTGGGTGAAATTCAAGCTCGAGCGACAGAAGCGGTGGTGTTGGTCTAAACCGTAGGGGATGGTCTGAGACCATCCCCTACAACAAATATTGCTTAATTGGCTAATCTTAGCTAAGATGATTTTTGAGGTGAGATCATGCCCAGAACACTCGAGAAACCAAAAACCAGAATCGTCAACATGCACGAAGCCAAAACCAACCTCTCCAAGCTGGTCGAAGCTGTCGAAAACGGCGAGAGTATTGTGATTGCACGAAATGGAAAACCGGCTGTTCAACTTTCCAAGCTCGAGCAGAAAGCTTTTACATGGTCAGCCAAGATGCTCAAACATTTGAAAAAACGCAATCCCAATGCGCATCTCGAGCCTGATCCATTTCCAAAGATTCAAGAAAAAGACGACTTCCGTGATCCTTTCGCGGAAAAAGAGCCTCATCAATAATGCGGTATTTACTCGATACAGACATCATCAGTTTGTATGCCCGTGAACATGATGCGGTCAGTGAACGCTTAACGCAGCAAACGCTGGATTCTTTGGCGGTCAGCAGCCTGAGCTTGATGGAAATAGAGTTTGGTTTTGCCAGAAATCCTGCCAGCCGTCGTAAATTTGGCACACGGGTTTTTGATTTGATTGCAGAAATCACTGTTGTCCCGTTCGCAGATGTTGAAGCGAGAAGCAGCGCAGTCATTCGCGCAGGGCTTGAACGCACAGGGCAGATCATTGGGAAATACGATGTCTTGATTGCCGCCACCGCACTGGCAAACGGTCTTGTGATGGTCACAGCGAACACCCGAGAATACTCGAGAGTCCCTGGTTTGCACGTTGAAGATTGGAGTTCGCCCGAATGAGTTTAAGCAGTATTTCCCCCATCGATGGTCGTTACGAAAACGCCACCGGCAGCCTGTCCGAAGTGCTGTCCGAACATGCGCTCATGAAGTACCGCGTCAAAGTCGAACTCGAGTGGTTGCGTTACCTGGCAAATTCCAAACTCGAGGGGATTCGCGCCATCTCGAGCGAGGAAAATGCGTTTCTTGACGGGTGGTTGGCATCGTATTCGCTCGAGGATTCGGATTGGATCAAGCACATTGAACGCACCACCAAGCACGATGTCAAAGCCGTCGAGTATTACATCCGCGAGAAATTGCAAGTCTCGAGTTTGATCGAACTGGGCGAGTTTGTGCATTTTGCGTGCACCAGCGAGGACATCAACAATTTGGCGTATGCCATGATGCTGCGCGATGCGGTCAAAAACCATTGGTTGCCTGCCGCGCAGAACATGGTGAATGCCGTCTCGGGTTTGGCGGTAAACACCCGCAGCCTGCCAATGATGGCGCGAACCCACGGGCAGCCCGCCTCACCGACCACTTTGGGCAAAGAATTGGCGGTCTTTGTCTACCGTTGGCAGCGCCAATTAAAGCAAATCGCCAGCCTCGAGTATTTGGGGAAGTTCGCGGGTGCGGTTGGAAATTTTAATGCGCACACCAGCGCGTATCCTGACGCGAATTGGCGTGAATTGGCTCGGGATTTTGTCGAGAACACATTGGGTTTGACGTTCAATCCGCTGACCACGCAGATCGAATCGCACGATTACATTGCCGAATTGTTTCATGCCACGGCGCGTTTTAACCAAATCGCGCTGGGTTTCGCCCAAGATGTCTGGCAGTACATTTCTGTGGGTTATTTCAAGCAACGTGTGATCGCTGGCGAGGTAGGCTCGAGCACCATGCCGCACAAGGTCAATCCAATTGACTTCGAGAATGCCGAAGCCAATTTTGGGCTGGCGAACGCGACCCTCAATCACCTCGCATCAAAATTGCAAATCTCGAGGTTGCAACGTGATCTTTCAGACTCGAGCGCACTGCGAAACGTGGGTGTTGGCATCGCGCACGGCATGATTGCGCTCTCGAGTTTGAATCGTGGCATTGGCAAGCTTGAGGTCAATGAACCCGCCATTCATGCCGACCTCGAGCATGAATGGGCGTTGTTGGCTGAACCCGTGCAAACTGTTATGCGCAAGTACAACCTCAAAGGCGGGTACGAACGCATGAAAGATTTAACACGCGGCGAAACCGTGACCGAAGCCATCATGCACGAGTTCATTCAAAGCCTCGAGATACCAGAAAACGACAAAAAACGCTTGCTCGAGTTGCGCCCAGAAACCTATGTTGGTCTGGCGGATGGTCTGGTGGATGTGATTCTCGAGGATAAGGCATGAGCAAAGCTCGAGTGGCGGTCTTGATTTCGGGTTCTGGCTCGAATTTACAGGCACTCATTGACGCGTCTCGAGAGAACATTTTGAAGGCTGAAATCGTGCTGGTCGTCTCGAACCGCAAAGCCGCCTTTGGACTCGAGCGAGCCAAAAACGCGGGCATCCAAACCTTGTACTTTCCTTTAAAACCCTACCGCGACACAGGTCGAACCCGTGAAGAATACGACGCTGATTTAGCCTCGAGCATCGCCGAATTTAAGCCTGATCTGCTGGTTTGCGCGGGTTGGATGCACATTGATTCTGGCGCGTTGATCGAAGGTTTTCCTGGTCGGATCATCAATTTGCATCCCGCATTGCCTGGGGAATTTCCTGGCGCTCATGGCATCGAGGATGCGTTTAAGGCGTGGCAACGCGGTGAAATCTCGAGGAGCGGCTGCATGGTGCATCATGTGATCAAAGATTTGGACGCTGGCGAACCCATCGCCACTCGAGAAGTGCCGTTTGAAACTGGTGACACGCTCGAGAGTTATGCTGAAAAAATCCATAAAGCAGAACATGAATTGATCGTTGAAAGCACCAATATCGCACTCGAAAATTTAAGAAAATCCCCTACGTTCCTGCCCACCCAATAAAGACGAACTGAGAGTCGTCATTGTTAAGGAGAAAAATGCCAATTTACCGCGTCGAAGTCGAACTGAAAACCCCGCCGAACCCGCAAGAAATCCGCTCGAGGTTGTACTTTCTTGAAGGTGCAGATTTAACGCTCGAGGAAGTAGAATTGCTGACCCATGAGGTCTTGTGCGACCCTGTGACGGAGCAAAGCCGCATTTTCCCAGATGGTGAACGTGTGTTTGACGGCTCGAGTTGCATTGAAGTGACGATGTTGCCTGGAGTCACGGATTCGGCGGCGGAGAATTTGGTGCGTGCGGCAATGGTGTTGCGGGTAATTTCGCTCGAGCAGGCGGCAACGGGCGAACGGATTGTTCTGAAAGTGAATTATTCGCAAATCGAATTGCAAAAACTGGCGAGCAGCGTGTACTCCAATCCTGTG
Organism: uncultured Deinococcales bacterium; assembly: GCA_964247135.1. Taxonomy (GTDB): domain Bacteria; phylum Deinococcota; class Deinococci; order Deinococcales; family JAAFIG01; genus JANXTZ01. Next base: position 19,151 of record CAXTTL010000014.1, read on the forward strand.
GTGCAGCGTTCCAGCATCAACTCGGGCATCACGCCACCATTTGTTCACAGCGAAAAAAGCGCAAATACAGCCGTTGAAATGATTGACCTGAGGGACGCAGATGATGCGCGGCTGCTCGAGATTTCCCGCGAGCGACGCTTGGCGCTGGATTTGACCGAGATGCAAGCCGTACAAGCCTATTACCAAAAAGAAGCTCGAGCGGCGGCAGATGTCGAGCTTGAGATGATCGCGCAAACCTGGTCTGAACACTGCGTTCACAAGACCTTCAGGGCGAAGATTGAGGGTTCTGACGGCTCGAGCGTGAATGGTTTGTTGAAGACCTATATTGTCGCAGCGAACGCAAAAATCAACAAATCTTGGGTTCGCAGCGCGATCAAGGACAACGCGGGCATGATCGAATTTGACGAGGAATTCGACCTGGCGTTCAAAGTCGAAACGCATAACCACCCCAGCGCCCTCGAGCCTTTTGGTGGCGCGAACACGGGTGCTGGCGGCGTGATTCGTGACGTGCTGGCGGTGGGGGCGCGACCGATTGCGAACACGGACATTCTGTGCTTTGGTCCGCTCGAGAAAACAAACGTTCCCGAAGGTGTGCTGCCACCGCAACGCGTGTTTGATGGCGTGGTGCATGGCATCGAAGATTATGGCAACAAAATGGGCATTCCAACCGTCAACGGCGCGATTTTTTACCACGAGGGTTACACCGCAAATCCGCTCGTGTTCGCGGGTTGCTTGGGTATTCTTCCCGCCTCCGAACGCAATGCCAACCCCTTAAAAGCCAAACCAGGCGATTTGATTGTCGCGCTTGGAGGTCGCACCGGACGCGATGGTTTGCGCGGCGCGACCTTCTCGAGTTTGGAAATGGACACCAGCACTGCCGAAATTGCTGGCGCGAGCGTGCAAATCGGCAATCCGATCACCGAGAAGCAAGTTCAAGAAGTCATTTTAAAAGCCAAATCCGAAAACCTCTACTCCGCACTCACCGATTGCGGCGCAGGGGGCTTCTCGAGCGCTGTGGGCGAAATGAGCGAGGGTCTTGGCGCACGGGTGCAACTCGAGCGGGCGTTGTTGAAATACCCTGGCTTGCAACCTTGGGAAATCTGGTTGTCTGAAGCCCAAGAACGAATGGTGCTGGGCGTGCCAAAAGAGAACTGGGCAAGACTCGAGCAAATTTGTGAATCCCAAAACGTTGAGGCTTTCGTGCTCGGCGAATTCAACGATTCGGGACGCCTCGAGTTGCGGTACGGCGAAACCTTGGTTGGGCAGTTGGCGCTCGAGATTTTGCACAATGGCATCCCGCAAAAAACCCTACAAGCCGATGTTCCAAAACGCAACATTACCGTAGGGGCGAGGGCGCAGCAAGCAGCGCCCCTACAAAATGGCGATTTAACAACATCCTTGCTCGAGCTTCTGGCACACCCAAACATCAAATCCAAAGAACCCGTGATTCGCCGTTACGACCACGAGGTGAAAGGCGGCACAGCCGTCAAACCCCTCGTCGGCGCCGCCAATCACGGTCCGAGCGATGCCGCAGTCCTTGTACCCAATCCCTCGAGCCTCAAAACCATCATTCGCGGCGTGTCGCTCTCGAACGGCATCTGCCCGCAATTCGGCGAACTCGAGCCTTACGCGATGGCGTGGGCTGCGGTGGATGAAGCGGTACGGAACGCGGTGGCGGTTGGCGCTGACCCAGACCGGATTGCGATTCTCGATAATTTTTGTTGGGGCAACCCAACCCTGCCGGATCGTTTGGGTGGTCTGCTCGAGACCACCCGTGGTTGTTATGACGCGGCACTGGCATATGGCACACCGTTTATTTCGGGTAAGGACAGTTTGTACAACGAGTACACCGACGAGTCTGGCGCAAAACACGCGATTCCTGGAACACTCTTGATTAGCGCGTTGGGCATTGTGCCTGACGTAAAGAAGACCGTCACGATGGATTTCAAAAAAGCGGGGAACTTGATTTACGTGCTTGGTGAAACTCGAAATGAGTTGGGTGCAAGTCATTACGCCAAGATTCGCAATCTCGAGGGTGGCACAGTTCCACAGCCCGTCCAGAATCCACTCGAGCGATATCGCAAACTTCATACTGCAATTCAAAATGGTTGGATTCAGTCATGTCACGATCTTTCTGAGGGTGGATTTGCTGTTGCACTTGCTGAAATGTGTATTGCTGGGCGTCTCGGAGCGACGGTACTCATTGATAAGAAAACCTGTTGGGATCAAGTCGAAGCAGATACTTTCATATTTAGCGAATCACTTGCAAGATTGATTCTTGAAGTTGCACCAGAACACAGGGATCACATTGATGATCTATTTGGCGATGGGATTTGTGATGTCGTTGGTGTAGTGAACGAAAATCCTGATGTGATTTTTGAATATTACGGTGGAATCATGCTTAAAACAAATGTAGCTACTTTGGAATTAGCGTGGCGCGGTGAGGTTGCACCGAATCCAGTTTCGAGCCAATCTCGAGCTAAAATTTCGGCGGTTACGGGTTCTAAACCTGTGATGATTTTGCACGCGAACGGCAGCAACCGTGACCGTGACGCGGCGTTGGCGGTTCAACTCTCGGGTGGAAAACCCGAAATTGTTCACATCAACCAACTCTTGGACAATGAACGCAAGCTCGAGGATTACGCCATGCTGATCGTGCCTGGAGGTTTTTCTTACGGCGACGATTTGGGCGCGGGCGTGCTCTGGGCGCTCGATTTGCGGGCGCGTTTTGAAGATCAACTGACGGCGTTCGTCAAATCTGGTCAACCCGTGCTGGGCATCTGCAACGGCTTTCAAACGCTGGTCAAAGCTGGAATTCTGCCTGGCGACCACCTCGAGACGCGAACCAGCACCCTGACTTTCAATCAATCAGGACATTTTGAATGTCGCTGGGTCACGCTCGAGATCAACAAGCACTCGGGCAGTATTTTCTTGCAAGGGCTGGACGATGTGATTGATTGCCCTGTCGCGCACGGTGAAGGTCGTTTCCTGGTGTCGGATAATGTCACCCTCGAGTATCTAAAATCCAACAACTTGATCGCTTTGACGTATGCCGAAAATGCCTACCCTGCCAACCCAAACGGCAGCATCTCGAGCATCGCTGGCATCAGCAACGCCGCAGGCAATGTACTTGGGCTTATGCCGCATCCCGAAAATCATATTTTTGATTGGCAACACCCTCGAGTTCATCGCAATGAGCGCGGCGCAAGTGGTTTGGTCTTGTTCCAAAACGGTCTTAAAAACGCGTAACGAATTCGTAGGGGCGAACCTTGTGTTCGCCCTTTGCACATGTCGATTCATTTCAACACATCCGAAGAGGTCAACCAATGCTCACCGATCAAGAATTATTAGAAGCCGTCCCAAACGCCCTCGAGCACGTCGATTTAACGGGTTTCGGTGACAAATTCACGGGCAAAGTCCGTGACATGTACCATCACAACGGCTCGAGAATTCTGATTACCACCGACCGCGTGAGTGCGTTTGATGTGGTGCTGGGCACGATTCCGTTTAAGGGACAGGCGCTCAATCAACTCTCGGCGTGGTGGTTTGCGCAAACCAAAGACATCGTGGCAAATCATGTGCTTTCCGTCCCTGACGAGAATGTGACTGTCGCTCGAGAAGCCCTGCCATTGCCCGTGGAGGTGATTGTGCGCGGTTACATCACGGGGGTGACGAAAACCAGTTTGTGGTCGTTGTACGAATCTGGAATGCGCGAGGCTTATGGCATCAAATTGCCTGATGGTTTGCGCAAAAATGATGCGCTGCCCGAGCCGATCATCACACCGACCACCAAAGCCGAGGCGGGCGGGCATGACGAGCGTTTAACCCGCACGGAAATTCTCGAGCGTGGTCTGGTAAGCCTCGAGATTTGGGAGCAGGTCGAACGGGTTGCCGTGGCACTCTTTAAACGTGGTCAAGCCGTGGCTCGAGCGGCTGGTTTGGTTTTGGTGGACACCAAGTACGAGTTTGGTTTGATCGACGGGCAGCTTGTGCTCATTGACGAAATGCACACGCCCGATTCGAGTCGTTATTGGACGCTCGAGAGTCTGGAATCAGACCCAAGCAATCCAAAGAATTTTGACAAGGAATTTTTGCGCGAATGGTTTGTGATGCGCGGATATAAGGGTGACGGTGTGCCGCCCGTCATGCCGCCCGAATTTGTGGCGCAAGTCGCGGCGCGGTACATTGGGGCTTATGAAAAACTGACTGGACTCGAGTTTGTGCCTGGGGTGTTGCCTGCCAATGACCGCATTCAAAAGAACCTCGAGCAATCTTAATTCGGTTCTCGAGGCTCGAGTGGATGTTGAAAAAAACGCTGGCTCAGAGAAATCTAAGCCAGCGTGACATTGATATTGTTGAATGTTGCTTCTCAGAAGCGGAAGGTCAGCCCCGTACCCAGCCCAAAACTTCCGGCGAATCCAACCACAAATTTGCCGTACAAATTGATGTCTCTCGAGAGGCGGAAATCGGCACCAAAGTCGAGCGACCCTGAAATGCCAGGCACCACAATCAACGCCAGGTTGGTAAATAAGTTAATGCTGGAGGTCACAAAATAATGAACCCCGCTGACAAAGCCAAAAATAAAAGCTGTGCCGCCGCCGCTGGCAATGCCGAGGTTAAAGCCAAAAAACACGTCGCCTTTGGGGTCGAACTCAATGTTCAAGGTTGGTCCGACGCTGAGTAAAAAACTCACGCCGTTGGTAAACCCGATGATAAAGGTACCGTTTAACCCAAGGCTGAGGCTCGAGGAAAACCTTGCCAGTTCTTTGCCCTGAACGTTTGCATCGATGGCGAATCCCACGCCTGGGGCGAGGGTCAGTTGTGGACCAAAGCGCACCGTGAAATTTTGGGCGTTTGCAAAGCTCGAGAAGCCAACGATTGCCAGGAAAACGATTAGGAACTTTCTCATATGATCCTCCTTCTTGGATTTATCGCCAACAGAATACCCCAAGTTTGTGGTTTTGGTTGCAATAACTTCAATTTTGTTGAGCCTCAGCCGTAAAGCCTTGTTTTCAAGCCATAAAACGACGCGTGTTTTGCAACTTGTGTTATCCTGCTTTTGCAGTGAATTCCATGACCTGGGAGGTCAAAATGAAGCTTAAGAAATTGCTCATCGGTCTGATCGCGTTTTTGATGTTCGCCTCGCCTTCTTTCGCGCAGTCTTTCGGTATTCGTCTGGGTTATCCCATTGGTATTCAATACAGCAGTGCAAACCCTGGCAATCAAGGCACTGGTTTCCGTATCGCGCTCGAATCGTTCTTTTTTGCCAACATTGGCATCCAAGGCGATTTGATGCTTGGTCAAATTGAACTGACCAAAAACGCCCCTCTCACTTTGTTTTATGGTGTGGGTCTTCACGCGGGTCTTGGTTTCGCGGGCAGTTATTTCTATGTTGGACCTCAAGGTACCATTGGTCTTGAATACCTGTTGCAACCAAGCATTTCCTTGTTCCTCGATTGGAGTCTTGGTTTGGACCTTCAATTTGGACTTGGTAACCTGATTGGTTTTTATTACGGCGGGGCGTTCGGTATCAGTTTCAAGGTCTAGGTTTCAAACCCATCAATCACGGGCGGCTTTGTGCCGCCCTTTTCTTTTGCGGCAAAGCCGAAATTCTCGAGCTAGAATAAACCCGATGATCTTGCGCAGTTTGCAAACCTTAAATTACCGTCATCTCGAGGCTGGCAAACTCGAGTTTCCGCTGGGTTTGATCGCGGTGGTGGGTGGGAACGCGCAGGGCAAAACCAATTTGCTCGAGGCGGCGTTTGTTTGCCTCACGGGGGTGCTCGAGGTGAGCAGGGTCGAAACCGTGATTCGGCTCGGTGAACACGAGGCGTTTGTCGGGGCGGAACTCGAGCGTGAGGATGGTATCAGCAAGCTCGAGGTGGGCTTGGCGAAGGGCAAGAAGTTGGCGAAGGTTGACGGCGTGCGGGTCAAAACGGCTGATCTGGCGCGTTATGCCTCGGCGGTGCTGATTCGTCCCGAGGATGCGGATTTGGTGCATGGTTCACCGTCTGGACGGCGGGCGTTTTTGGATGCGCTCGTCTCGAGAATGTCGCCACGTTACGCTCAAGCACTTGTTTTATACGAACGGACTTTGGCGCAACGCAACGCGGCGTTAAAAGTTGGCGGCGTGGGTTTGGAAGTCTGGGATTCGCGGTTTGCAGAGTTGGGCGCGGAAATCATGCGGTTGCGGCGACGTGCGGTTAACAAACTCAAAACCTTGACCGAAACCGCGCACACCAACTTGGCGGGCAACAGCAAAAAACTCGAGTTGAACCTTCTCGAAACCGCCCGACTCGAGGATTTTCACGCGCATTTGAATGAAAAACGCCGTGAGGAATTGGCTCGAGGCTCAAGCGCGATTGGACCGCACCGCGACGACCTCGAGATTCGATTGGGGAACGTGTCTGCGCTCGATTATGCTTCCCGGGGTGAAGCCCGAACCATTGCCCTGGCGATGCGCAAAGCCGAATTTGATTTGCTCAGCGAAAAATTTGGTGAAGCCCCAGTGCTTTTGATTGACGATTTCAGCGCCGAACTCGACGCGCACCGCCGTCAATTCTTGCTCGAGCTTGCCTCAAGCGTGCCGCAGGCGATTGTGACCGGTACGGAAGCGCCCGACCAAGCCAGCAAGTTGTTCAAGATCGAAAATGGCAAACTCGAGGTTCAATCATGATGCCGTTTCAAAAATTATGTAGGGGCGCTGCTTGCTGCGCCCTTTCGAGGTTACCCCATGCCTGAAGCCTTCCGCAAAAAACGCAAAGGCGCGGTTCGTCCAATTTCGGATGTGCTCACGCGGGTGATGAACAAAACCAACCTCAAGCGCGGCATGACCCGTGCGCGTCCGTTGGTGGCATGGTCGGAGGTCGTGGGCGTTCAGATGGCGCGGACAACCAGGGCGGTGGCGGTGCGTGAGGGCGTGATGATTGTTGAGACTCAGGATTCGACGGCAGCCAATTTTTTTACCATGCAGCGCGGAATGTATCTCGAGATGCTGCGTGAAAAATTGGGTGATGAAGCCCCGAAGGATTTGCGTTTTCAGATGGGTGTGTTTGAGCATAAGGTGATCGGGGCAAAAAAAGTGCGACTTCCAGCACTCTCCAAGCTCGAGAAAGCCAGGGTGAGTGCGCTTTTGGAGGTTGCACCCACGGACATGCAGCCCTTGGTGCGCAAGACCGCCGAGGCGCTCGAGCGGGCGCGGGCGGAACGGTTGCGGCGCGGGTTTGTGCCGTGTCCCGTGTGCGGCAGTTTGACCGAACCCGAACCGAACGGCGCGGTTTTGCCGTGTTCGCATTGTAAAAACACGATGGCGAACCCGTTGGTGCAAGCTGCCTGCAAAGCTTTGATTCGCAATCCCGATTTGGCGCTCGGTTCGCTCGAGAAATTGTTTGTGGGTGCGACGGGCGACGCGCTGGATTGCGCGGTGTTTTTGGCGCTCGAGTATTTTCAGGGGCAACTTGAAATGCTTTTAATGCAGGTCGTGAAATCTCGAGGGCGCGGTCGTCCAAAAAAGTTGCTCGAGGCTGAAGCACCGCCAGAAATGTTGTTTTATCTGGAAGCGACGGCGAAGGCATTCTTGGCACTCAAGTTGGCTAAATCCGTCGCCGTGGTCAGCAGTAAAGACTACTCGGGTTTGCCCGAACGCGTGCGGCATGTGCTCGAGGCTGGAACGGGGTTTTAAATTTTCGGCTCGAGTCTTTCTTGGCGTGATAGCCTAGGCTTATGTCTAACGAAAAAATCTTGGTGATCGATGTTGGTGGCACGAACGTGAAGTTGTTGGCGACGGGTCAAACCGAAGCCCGCCGGTTTGATTCTGGTCCAAATTTAACCCCGCAAGACATGGTGAAGGGTACGCTCGAGACGGTCAAGGGCTGGAGTTTTAACGCCATCACCATTGGTTTTCCGGCGCCGGTCAAAGCTGGCAAAATTGCGCTCGAACCGCACAACTTGGGCAAAGGTTGGGTTGGGTTTGATTTTGAAACCGCCTTCGGCTGTCCGATCAAATTCATCAACGATGCGTCAATGCAGGCGCTCGGCAGTTACGAGGGCGGCAAGATGTTGTTCTTGGGTTTGGGCACGGGCTTGGGTTCGACCTTGATTGCGGACGGCGTGGTTTTGCCGATGGAACTTGGGCACTTGCCGTATCGCAAGAACACGTTTGAAGATTACGTGGGTCAACGCGGCATGGACGAGTACGGCAAGAAAAAATGGCGCGAGTTTGTGCCAGAAGTCATCGCTATTCTCAGTGCGGCATTGCTGCCCGATTACGTGGTGCTCGGTGGTGGCAACACCAAAAAACTCGAGTCTCTGCCCGAGGGTGTGCATTTGGGCAGCAACGATAACGCCTTTAAGGGCGGGTTTCGATTGTGGGAAACCCCTGGTGGGGTCAGCCAGAACAAGAAAAAATAAGTATCAATACTGTTCGAGGTCAAATGCGGCGTTGATCTCGCCGATTTCAAGCCCCGCATGGTTTTTCAGGGTCGTTCTGCGGTAACCCGAGAGTTCGGCGTTGTCTGGTGCAACAATCCCAAGTTGCTCGAGAATCCGCAGCGCCCCAATGTCTCGGGCGCGTTCTGTGCCGTCCTCGATTTTTATGGCGATGCCCAAATTGCCGTGTTTGGTGTCGCGCACCGCCAGCACCATGAAGGCTTCCGCGCCAATTTTAGAAATTAAATTTGGAATCTGCTGCATCAAAGCCGTGTCGATGCGGTGCTCGCCCGCGATCAAGTAAGGGTGCTCCCGCATGGCGCCAAAAGCCTGCTCGAGCCGCGCTTGATAGGTTTTAGGCGCTGTTTCGGGCGCGGCAAAACGCGCCATGCCCAACGCCACCCGCTCGAGTGGCAGGCGGTAACACGGCACGCTGCAACCATCTACGGCAATCTCGAGGGTATGGGTTTCCATTAGAACGCTGATGTCGGTAGCAATCGTTTGTTGGTGCGGGTGTTCGGGCTGCGCGTAACCTGTCGTTGGCAAACCTTTGGCGAGACACGCCGCCAGCATTCCCGAGTGCTTGCCGCTGCAATTGTGCTGCAAAACGTTGGGTTTTAGATTGGCGGCTTTCAACGCCGCCCGAGCGCTGGCAGAAAACGGTTGATGCGTGCCGCAGACCAACCACTCGGGTTTGACGCCCGCCTTGGCTTGAAGATCGCTCACGGTCTGGACATGAATCGGTTCGCCGTTGTGCGACGCCATGGCGATTGCCAGATGCTCCGAACCCAACCCAAGTTGCTCGAGGTGCGGGATGAACGCCAGGGCTTGAAATGGTTTGGCGCTCGAGCGTAAGAAGCTTGCGAAGTGGGGGTCACCAACACTGGCAATCAGTTTGCCCTCGCTGTTGACCACGGCGGCATGAACTTTGTGTCTGGACTCGAGCAACCCACCGCGTAAAACCTGAACATAAGCCATGCCCTCAGTTTAACGCGCCATCAGAGCGGCAGTTCGCCTGTCCCAAGCACCAGTGTCTCGAGTTTTAATTTGGTCAGCAATTTTGGAATGGTGCTCGAGACAAAGTGTTGCGCCTCGGTCGTGAACGGCACGCCGTTGGCTTCCCAGAGCGCCAGTGCGCCCTCGCGTTTGGGCAGCGCCCTCCAACCCGAGACTTGATTGGGGTCACGCTCGAGCACCGCCAGCCGCTCGAGCGTGACGGCTTGCCGTTTGACGCCAAGTTGTTCGTAAGGCACAACATATTTGCCGCCGATCATCTCGAGCAACTCAATGTTTTGATGGTGTTGCTTAAAAATCTTGGCGGTGTCGGGCAAGAGCCGCAAACCACGGTCAAAGCCGTACAACTGCATGGTTTCGGGGATCAACCAGGAAAAATCTTCGGCAACGATCTGCCAACCGGCGATGCTGGCACGCAGTAGCGTGGTGGTTTTGCCGCGCCCGCTCGGTCCAAGAAAGGCGGTGGCGAGTCCGTTTTTGGCGGCGATGCTGGCGTGCAAGGACACCAGTCCGCTCAGGCGTAACGCTTCGCAAATGCCAATAAAAAGCGCGTTGAACGGAATCTCGACTCCCCACCACTCGAGTTTTGAAATGGCGGCATCAACAGTAAAACGCATTCCAGATTCGGCTGTTCCAAACCAAAATTCGCCCTCAAAACGGCGCATCTCGAGCCTTGCATCTGGCAATTCGAGGATCGTGGCGGGAAGCTCGAGTGGGAAGTCTGTCAACGATTTTTGCTCGAGTTGAATCTGGTAAGGGCTGGCTTGGACCTCGTAAGGAAACCGAAAATACAACTCGAGCCAGCGGTCCAAGCTTGGGGCTGAATTGATGAGTTGGCGTCCCAGAATCGAAAAACTCAAGAAATAAGCCCAGCTTTCTCGAGTTCGGATATCAAAGCCCTGGTATCGGTTTGGGCTTGTTCGAGCGTCACCGTGAATTGTTGCTCGAGTTTTTGGGCGATCATGTCAAGGCTTTGGGTGCTTTTGATACCGTGCCAGATCACGCGCCCTGTGGCGTTGAGGCTGAACATCCCCTGGGTTTTTGGGTCGAGCAGCACCAGTTCATCGTCCAGATCGGTTTCGATCACGCCAGGTTTTAAAGTCCAGGTTTGCATGAGGTTCAGTTTACAGCATTCAAAAAACAAGCCCCTCGAGAATCTCGAGGGGCATTCTGGTGGAAGCGGAGGGGGTCGAACCCTCGTCCAAAAACCCGTCCAACGGGTGTCTACAAGCTTAGCCTTCGTTTTGATGTCGCACCCGAACGCTCCCAAAGGCAGGATTTCTCGAGCACCAACCCCATTTATTTCGCGTCTCGGTATGGGGTGTTCTGGACGCTAGCAGTCTTTAGTTAAGCGGGTTAAAAACCAACTGCTGGGTTTTTAAGCGGCTTTCGCTGGGATTAAGCAGCGAGAAGATTTGCTTCAGAGTTGAAGCTAAGAACATTGTTGCCAGTTAAGGCTTTGGTGGAATATTTTCGAGGCCAACCACCATCCTCGGCTTGCAACCACATCTTCAATGATCCCTGTCGAAACCAATACGCTCCCTTTCCGAAAACCAGTTTACATCCAGAATTCAGTTTTGAACGTTAGCCAAATAACGTATTGTGCTTTTTGGCGGTTTTCGAGTTGAATAGAGGCAATGATATGACAAGAAATTCGTATTTTGAAAATCTTTGAAAACGAATTTCTCGAGTTAAGGATTGCTTCCATCGTTCTCATCAGCGTGTTTTCACGCACTTGAACTACAATGGACTTTGGTTTTAACGTTATTTTCCGTCTCTCGGTTTCGGAGCATTCATGTTTTTTACGCCACTCGATGCGCTCGATATTGTCCTGGTCGCAGTTTTACTGTACCAGGGTTATAAGCTCGTCGCCAATTCGCGCACGATTAATTTGATGCGCGGTTTGGTGGTGTTCGGCGCGGCTTGGTACGGCTCGAACCTGCTCGATTTGCGAACCGTTCACTTTATCCTCTCTCAGATTGCCACGGTCGGCTTTTTTGCCCTGATCGTGGTGTTTCAACCCGAATTGCGGGCGGTCCTCGAGCGCCTCGGGCGTGCGCAAGCCCGTGAGGACGCGCCCGCCAACGTGGCGATTCAAGAAATCATTAGGGCTTCAGAGCGCCTTGCAGAACGTAAAATTGGCGCATTGATCGCTTTAGAGCGCAAAACCCCTCTGGGCGAGTACGCCGCCACGGGGGTCAAACTCGACGCCGAGGTGACAGCCGTCACGCTCGAGACGGTTTTTGCCCGCAACACCCCGCTTCATGACGGCGGTGTGATCGTGCAGCACGGGCGACTCTCGAGCGCGGGGTGTTTATTTCCCTTGCAAGCGCCGTCTGGGGTGGTGCAACGCCTGTACGGCACGCGCCACCGTGCGGCGCTGGGTTTGTCAGAACTGACCGATGCGATGGTGGTGGTGGTTTCCGAAGAGCGCGGTTCGATCCGCATTGCCGAAAATGGACAACTTTCCCCAGATTTGAGCGTCTCCGAATTGCGCGAACGCCTGCGCGAAGGCATTTATCACACCTCGCAGGGCAACAAAGCCTTCTTGCCCGCCGCCTGGTCGAGCGCTTTGCGTCGTAAACCAGTCACGCTCGAGGTCAAAGAAGTGCCGCCCGTCAAAGCTGCCGGCGGCGAGGAGGTGAAGGCGCCTGTCAACTGAATCCAGAAAAGTCAAAACCGATGTGGTCAGCACCAGCGATTCACTGCTCGAAGAAATTGGGCGCAACACCATGCGGCGGCTTTTTTCGCCGCGAAGCTGGCGGGTTTGGCATCATTTTCCGCAAAAAATCGGGGCGTTGATGGTGGCGGTCTTGTTGTGGTTTGCGGCGACCAGCGACCGCCGTGCCAACATCACCCGCAACCTCGAGGTGCCCATTGAGGTGATCGGGTTGGGCAACGACCGCATCCTGACCGACCTGCCCAAAACCATCAAACTCGAGCTTCAGGGCGCAAAGGCGCGGGTCGAAACCTTGGAGGGCAAAGATGTTGCCGCCAGTTTGGACGTGACCGACCTCGAGAATGGATTTTTTACCCATCCCTTAAAAATCACGCTTCCCGACGGTGTGGTGCGTTCTTCAAACCAAGCCGTCACGGTCAACGGCAGCCTCAATCAACTGGCTCGAGATGTGGTCACGGTCAGAATTGCGGCGCTCGAGCCGACCCCAACCTTGCCAGGTGGCGTTTTGGAACCCAAACTGCTTCGTGCCACGCCCGACGAGGTCACCATGATCGGCTCGCAAGAGGCGTTGGATCGCGTGACTTACGCCTTGGCGTTAACCCCAAAAAATCCTGGCGTTGGGCGCTCACTCGAGGTGCGGCTTTTGGCGGTTGACGCGCAGGGGCGAGTTGTTGAAGGCGTCAGACTCGAGCCTGTGAAAGTCAAAGTGGCACGCTAACCCCTGCCGTAAGACAATGAATTCTCGAGCGTCCAGAATTTGCTTTTTGGATGCCATCTTGTTTAGAGTGTAATTTGATATACAAAAGATTCAAGGGAGGAATCAAAGATGCTCGAAGGATTTAAGAATTTTCTGTTACGCGGTAATGTTGTTGACTTGGCGGTCGGTGTCATTATCGGCGCTGCGTTCGGCGCGGTTGTGGATTCGTTGGTCAAAGATGTCATCACACCATTGATTGGTATGATTGGCGGTCAACCAGATTTCAGCTCAATTTGCTTGGGCACAGTCAATGTTGTTAAGGGCGTAAATGTGTGTGCTGGCGTTGGCATCGGTAGTTTCATCAACGCTATTATCGGATTTATCATCAAGGCGGCAGCCGTGTACTTTATCGTGGTTGTTCCTATGAACGCCGCAATGGCACGCATGAAAAAACCAGAAGCACTCGCCGTTCCAGCCGGTCCTACCCAGGAAGAACTCTTGGTTCAAATCCGCGACCTTTTGAAAAAGTAAACCCGTCGACACATCAAACCTCGAGCCTGATCCGCTCGAGGTTATTTCATGTACTTCGTATGCCAAATCAAATAATAATAAGCCCAACCTCGAGTTGTACCCAAAGCCTCACCCCAAGCTTCGATGCCCTCGAGAGAACCATAGGCACTCTTAAAAGCGGCGTTTAAACCCGCGTCGCCATACGCCAGAAAGTCCAAGCGTCCAATGGTGGCGAGCCAGTATCGCGCCGTCCACAAGCCCACGCCGCGCAGTGCGGTCAAATGCTCGAGCACATCGGTCACGTCACCACCCAGCACGCCATCAAAATAACCATCCAGCGTTGCCTTCGCCACGGTTTTCAGGTATTCGGTTTTGCGCCTCGAGACTTTACACTCGAGCAACCCTGCCTCATCGGCGGCAAGAATTTGTTCGGGCGTTGGATGCAGTGGGAATAAATGATTTGTGCCGTCGGGAAGTTGTCCCGCCACCTCACCACCAAAACGCCTTGACACCATGCCAATTTGCTGCAAGCAAAACGAGAGTGTGATCTGTTGCCCCAGAATGGCTGCCACCCATGCCTCCCAGGGCGTCATGAGTGGGGGTCGCAAGCCCGCCAGCGACTTCACGGCGCTCGAGAGTGCCGCATCCTTGTTGGCAACCTCCTGAAACGGTAGGGGATCAAGCTCGAGTCCAAACGAGGTGGTCGCCCATTCTCGAGCTTCAATCGAATCGTCGTCGATTTCCAATCCTTGAGGGTGCGCCCTCGCCGTAATGACTCGAGCGCCGTTGCTGGTTTGAAGGGCGCGTTGATGTACGCCGTTCATTTCGTCGAAACGCTCGACTTGATTGTGTTGCGGCAATCGCGCCAAAACGCTGGCGGTCAGGGCGAACGAAAACGGTTGTGCCGTCTCGAGAATCACACGCTTAATCAGAACAATCACCCACCGGATACAAATACCCACAACGCGGGCAAGGGTTTTTAATGCCACACACGGCTTTAAATTCTGTAGGCAGTTCGACGCCGCAACGGTTGCAGACCTTACCTTTGATCTGGTCGTACTCGAGCGCCACATCATTCTGGCTCGAGGTGGAATTTGGATTCGGATTCATACTTAACCTCGAGAAAGTGGCGTCAATTGCCCAGTGGACGTTTTGTTCGACCAACCCACTTTGGTGCCGAATCTTGATGTTTTCGCAACAACATATTCAGTTGCGCCGTATGATGCTGGACGTGGCGCATACTTTGAAACAGATTCTCGAGGATGCTGTAATTCCTGAATTCGCTGATAAAGCGCTCCTTCGCTTTTTCATCGGTCAAACCTTCGATCAAAACACGACATTTTTCGCGCCCAAACTCGAGGTAGTTTAAAAGCTCAACTTTGGAATAAACCCGTTCTGGTAAAACGCCTGTAGGGTCAAGTTCGCTTAATGTGAATGGGGCTGGCGGATGGAAGTCAGTGGTTGAATCTGACATGTCATAATCCAAGAAAAAAAGCGTGTGATACGCCAAATACCAGAAATCAAACTCTTTTGATCCATTGCTCCAAAGTTCATCCGAGCAAGCCTTTATGGCATTCTCGAGCATGTCAATTGACCCCCCGAATTGCCCCCAGAGAATCTCTCGCAAGGTTTCGTTCATGACATAAAGTTTAGCACATTTTATCTTAGGACAAATTCAAATCAGTAAATCTCGAGCACCTTGTACGGATGCGGGCGAATCAAACCATCCTCTTCGCTAAATAACTCGAGCAAATTGTCGCGCCCGACCATGCCCGCGCCGCGCAAGACCAGCATCTCCATGCTCTCGAGGTTCAGGGTCGCAAAATTACCGCTGAAGACCGCACCCAAATCCATGTACAAATGCTTGTCGACCCAAGTTGGCACGCCCAAAGGCGTGTGCCCATGAACGCTGCCGACAATATGAGGCTCGAGTTCAAACGGACCCTCGTTGGGTCGCGCCCAGACCATCGCATCGGCAACGGTTGCATAACGATCCAGCTTGACGGCTGGCGCGGCATGGGAGCAGAGGTAAAAATTGGGCGTCTCGTAACTGAGCTGGGTTTTGGCAATAAAATCGCTCAAATCGGTGGGCAGGTTTCCAGGTCCAAACAGACCATACTCGCGGAACAATGTGCTACCACCGTTGCGTTGCCAATTAACAAACTCTTCCCGCGCCAGCCGCAACAAACTCGCATCGCCCGATTCTTGCGCCATGCGGTCGTACTGCGCGGCGTTCTCGACCATGACCTCGTGATTGCCGCGAATCAGAACGCAGCGCCCATCGTCGTGAAGCTCGAGAAGCTGCCGAATACAACCCTTGGAGTCTGGACCTCGGTCAATCGCATCACCCAAAAACACGTAGTTCGTGTCGGGCGGATAGTATTTCACGGTCGCCTCGAGCAAATCGGCACGACCGTGAAGGTCTGGCAGCACGATCAACACCGCGCAGCCTCAGCT
The DNA here is from genome assembly GCA_964247135.1 of uncultured Deinococcales bacterium. GTDB lineage: Bacteria > Deinococcota > Deinococci > Deinococcales > JAAFIG01 > JANXTZ01. The sequence continues at coordinate 34,936 of CAXTTL010000014.1, forward strand.
TTTTGCAAAGCCTCAATCCAAAAAATAAACTTGTTTTTCACATCGCCCCGAGACATTCGACTCAGAGCTTAACAAATCTTACCGAATACGCGAAACCAAAATGAACACCGAGCCAAACTGGGTTAAACTGGGCAAACCATGACCCGCAAAATCATTCTTGACTGCGACCCAGGACACGACGACGCCATCGCCATTTTACTGGCACTTTCCAGTCCCGAACTCGAGGTGCTGGGCATCACCACCGTTTACGGCAATGTGGGTTTGGCATACACAAGCCGCAACGCCCGAATCATGGTCGAGTTGGCGGGCAAAAGCACCAAAGTCTTTGCGGGCGCAAGCCGACCATTGCTGCGCGAACGCATCAGCGCCGAAGACGTTCACGGCAAAAGTGGACTTGAGGGACCCACGTTTGAAGAACCCACACTGCCACTGGAAACCAAACATGCCGTGCAATTCATCATCGACAGCATTCTCGAGCATCCAAACCAAGTCACGCTCGTTCCGGTCGGCGCATTCACCAACATTGCGCTCGCCATGAGGCTTGAACCTAAAATCATTCCCTTGATTGGGGAAATTGTCGTGATGGGCGGCAGCACGACGCTGGGCAACACCAGCCCCGCCGCCGAATTCAACATTCTCTGCGATCCGCACGCCGCCAGCATCGTCTTCTCGAGCGGTGTGAAGTTAACCATGTTTGGACTGAACTTAACGCACCAATGCCTCGCCACGCCAGACCGCGTGGAAAAATTTAGAGCGCTCGGAACAAAAGTTGGCACGGTCACCGCGCAATTGCTCGAGTTTTTCAAACGGGCGTACAACAAGCGTTACGGCTTTGCTGGACCGGCACTCCATGACCCTTGCACCATTGCGTACCTGCTCAAACCAGAATTGTTTACCGTGCAAGCCATGCACGTCGAGGTGGATATATTACCAGGACCCAGTTTTGGACGGACGGTGTGCGATGTTTGGAATGTGACGGGCAAAGCTGCAAACTGTGATGTGGCGATGACCGCCGATGCGGACGGGTTTTTTGATTTGCTGGTCGAAAGACTTGGGACGTTGGGTTAATTCAATGCTAAAGCTTCGTAGAATATACTCAACCTCATGAGCAGCAACATTCTCAGAGCGATGGTCAATATTGCGGCTCGAGATCAATTTTTACTCGCCCACGAAGAACAAAACCAAAATCGTATCAACCGCCTTGGCGAAAAACTCGAGGTGTTTGTTCAGCAGGCGTTTGCAGGTGTTTTTGAAACGCAAACTGAACTCGAGTTGGCACAACAAACGCAAAGTATTTTTTCGTATGTTGGAAACAATTCAAATCCACCAGACTTGATTTTAAGCGGCGGTGATGCAATTGAAATTAAAAAAATGGAATCATTGAAATCTGCCATTAAACTCAACAGTTCGTATCCAAAAAGCCATTTACATAGTGATTCAACCCTTTTAACCCAAGCTTGTCGCAATTGCGAATCGGATATTTGGCAAATCAAAGACATGGTATACGTTATCGGTTCGGTAAAGGATAAAGTCTTAAAACAATTGTGGTTTGTTGATGGTGCTTGTTACGCTGCAAGCCGTGACGTATATGAACAGGTTTTCGCACGAATTTATGGTGCAGTACGTGGAGCAAAACACGTTACATTTACAAAATCTCGAGAATTTGCACGAGTTGTTAAAATTGACCCACTTGAGCGAACAGTTTTGCGAGTTCGTGCAATGTGGGAAATTCAACATCCAAGCAAAGCTTTTCAAGATTTGCTTGGTCAAAAACCAACGAAGAACTTTCGGATGTTGGCAATTTTGCGCGAATCAAAGTATCAACAGATTTTGAGTTCTGACCCAAACCTCGAGCCTGAACTTGATCGTTTAAGCATCCAGAGAACACCCGCACAGGTGCTCGATCCAAACAACAAAGCCAAGCTCTTGGACGTTCGGTTTGTGGAGTACGAGGCAAATCATGCCTGAGCCATCACTGATATCTTTATTTTCTGGCGCAGGTGGTTTGGATTTGGGTTTCCACCAGGCAGGATTTCAAACCATTTGGGCGAACGAATATGACAAACAAATCTGGATAACCTTCCAAAAGAACTTCCCGAATGTCAGATTGGACAAAAGAAGCATTACAGCCATCAACATTGAAGAAATACCCAACGTGGACGGCTTAATTGGGGGTCCACCGTGCCAAAGTTGGTCTGAGGCGGGTGCGGGGCGCGGCTTTGACGATGCTCGAGGTCAGTTGTTTCATGAGTATATTCGTGTTCTCAAAGCAAAAAAACCACGTTTTTTCGTTGCCGAAAATGTTTCTGGGATTTTGCATCAAAAGCATAGGAAAAGTGTAGAAGGCTTTATGAATGATTTTCAGCAAGCTGGCTATCACGTTTCTATTATTGCCGTAAATGCCTGTGATTATGGTGTAGCCCAGGAACGCGAGCGGGTTTTTTTTATTGGCTATCATGTTGATACTGGAAAAACATTTCAAATGCCACAAAAACAAAACAATAAACCATTACTTCGAGATGTAATTGAAGATTTACAACACAGCGCCCAACCTGCGCTCGAGAAGAATTACGCCAATGAAAATCTAGAAATACCCAACCATGAATACTGGATTGGCGATTACTCGAGTCATTACATGTCCCGCAACCGTGTGCGAAGCTGGTCTGAGCCTTCTTTTACCATTCAAGCCAGTGGGCGACACGCCCCAATGCACCCTCAAGCGCCCCGCATGGAATTTGTCGAACGTGATTTGTTTCGTTTTGTCCCAGGTCAGGAACACTTGTACCGACGTTTAACGATACGTGAAGCCGCTCGAGTTCAAAGTTTTCCAGATGATTTTGTGTTTTTGTATCGTAACCTTGCCGACGGCTACAAAATGGTCGGGAATGCTGTACCACCATTGCTGGCGCAACAAATTGCATTGCAAATTCGTGCCGATTTGTTTGAACCAACCGCAATGATTGCACCACAAAGAAATTTGAGCCAAGAGCCATTATTTTGAGCATTTGCCATAAAGTTTGATCTCGAGATGTGAAAGATTGCTTCAACGCTCGAGATGCGCGTTTTACCCCAGCAAATCACCCTCAGAAGACCGCAGCAGGTCGTCCTCAACGGTCGGTGTCGGCACCGCTTTCCCGGGACGACCGGTCACCATTTCGACCTGGACCACCTGCCCTTCGCTGGCGCGGTACAAACGGTCATTGATGGCGCGTCCCAAACCAACATCGGCAAAACCGTGGGTCAAGATCACATCCGCACCCGCACGGTCGAGCGCCCGCAAGCCCGTAAACAGTTGGGAGGCAATAAACCACTGATTGGAACACGCGCCCAAATTCACGCGCTCGGCGTTGATACCGTCCAAACTGAGCATTGAAGAATGGCAGAGCAACAAGCCCAAACGTTGCCCCGACGCCACAATTGCATCGGCTTCCTTTTTTAATGCAGCACGAAGCGGCATTCCCACTGCGCCCATCAAGCAGACCATCTTGGCTCGAGGGGCGTAATGTTTGATTTGCATTCCAGGCGAGGACGCAATCGAATTGGCATCCATCACAACCTCACCAGGCAATGCCACCTCGCCCAGTACCCGCTCGAGTTCCTCGAGTGGCACACCGCCAGGGCGTAGTAAGGTTGGAATGGAAGTGGTCAAGTCGAGCACCGTGCTTTCCAAACCAATTTCGGTTGCGCCACCGTCAAGCACAATGTCAACCCGATCTTGTAAATCCTCGAGCACGTCGGCGGCACTGGTCGGGCTGGGACGGCTGAACAAATTGGCGCTTGGCGCGGCAATCGGTACGCCAGCCGCACGAATCAATGCCTGAGCCACCTTATGCGATGGCACACGCACCGCCACGGTGTTGCCGCCACCCGTCACCTCGAGCGGCACGCCCGAACCACGGGGCAAAACCAGGGTCAACGCTCCGGGCCAGAAACTTTCGGACAGTGCATCAATTTGACGCTCGAGCACCCGCATGGCGGAGGCGGTGGTCAGCATTTCGACCTCGAGCGGACTGGCAACATGCAAGATTAAAGGGTCGGTGCTGGGGCGGCGTTTGGCTTCAAAAATCCGTCTGACCGCCGTTGCCGATAAGCCATGAGCGCCCAGACCATAAACGGTTTCGGTCGGGAATGCGACCAGACCGCCCGTTTGAATCATGCGTGCCGCCTCGAGCACGGCATCAAATTCGGGGTTGTCTGGATTGACTTTTAAAACTTTGGTCATGACTGTCTTATTTTAACGTTACTTTTTGCGCCCTGCGGTCAAAACCTTGGTGAGGGTTTCAAAACCAGCCTCGTCACCACTGGCAAGAAGCGCCGCCTGTTCCGCCCAGGTGCTCAAACTGGCGGGTTTTCGCAAGCCTGCCTCAAGCAAAATTTTCTCCAGTTTGACGGGTTTGGCTTTGCCGAGTTGCGCGAAGGTTTTGATTCCTGCCTCGAGCAAGGCGCTGGCGAATTTCGGTCCGATGCCTTCGATACGCTCGAGGTTGTCAAGGGTGTTTTTGGGTTTGGTGGGAGAGGGCGCAGTAAGCGACCCAAGCCCGTCAGGTGCTGTTTTAGGGTCAAGAAGCAGCGCCCCTACGGTTTTTGTTGTTTTGGGTGTACTCGAGGGTTTTGTTGCGGTCTTTTTTGGTTTGGGTTTGGTGTTTTGTAGGGGCGCTGCTTGCTGCGCCCTGACAGTTTTGGCGGTTTTCAACGTGGGTGTTGTGGCGGTTTTTTGGGTTTTGGTTTTCACCGTTTTACCAGCAACCGTTTTCGCTCGAGATGCCTTTTTAACATTCATCAAAAGCTCGAGTTTGTACCCTGTTTTTTTCGCGCCATTTTTGAGGCTGGCGGCAAGTTTGGTAAACGTTTTTTCAGCTTCAAGAAATGAGGCAATACTGAGCGCATCATCAAGTGTTTTCTCGAGTTGCGCTTGACCCAAATAGGTTGTGCCTTCGTAGGTGTTCAAACCCAGGGCATTGCTCGCGTCTGAATCGGCAGTCCAGGCACCCAGCAGCGCCTCGAGTGTGCTGGGTTTGGTCAGGCTCTCCTGGGTTGAAACCAAGAATTTCAGGCGTTGCACGGCATTCCAGGCTTCGTCGTGACTCGAGCCGAGTTCGCTGAAGGTGCGTTCGATGCTGGCGGCGAGCAAGTATTCGCTAAGCCAGACTCGAGATTGGGCTGGCGTGCTTGCCAAACCTTTGGTCAGAATCCAAGCGATGGTCATGGGTTGCGGGATTTTGAGTTTCTCCAGGTTTGATCGCACGGTTTTGGCATAGGTTGTGCCGTCCAAGTCCGATCCCGCAAAAACTTCGATGCCGTCTGTAACAGCTTTAGCTTTCATCTCGAGTTCGCCAAAAAAGAGTTTGGAGGGTTTGTCCATCAATGCCTTAAACGTTGCGGCGTTCATCAGGGCGTTCCAGGGCGTCAAAATCGGCTCGAGGTACAATTCGCGCGTGGCTTGTTCAATGCTGTACACGCCGCGCCCACCGAGC
>CAXTTL010000015.1:0-39164 GCA_964247135.1 uncultured Deinococcales bacterium
GGGATCGCATTTGGCTCACCGCCGCTCGAGCTTGCGGCATTGTTCTTGCTGCTGGGTGCGGCTGGTAAAAGTGCGCAGTTGCCACTTTCGACTTGGTTGCCCGATGCAATGGCGGGTCCAACGCCCGTATCGGCTTTAATTCACGCTGCCACGATGGTCACGGCTGGCGTTTACTTGGTGGCACGTTCACACGCGATTTTTGCCAATGCCCCTGGAGCGTCGAGTTGGGTGATGTGGATTGGCGCACTGACTGCCGTTTACGGGGCACTTTCTGCGATTGCCCAAACCGACATCAAGAAAATTCTGGCGTACTCCACGGTTTCGCAACTGGGTTATATGTTTATTGCCGTGGGTTCTGGCGCGTACTGGGTCGGGATTTTCCACGTGGCGACTCATGCGTTCTTCAAAGCCTTACTCTTCCTCTCGAGCGGCAGTGTGATTCATGCTTTGGATGGTGAGCAAGACGTTCGTCAAATGGGTGGCTTGCGCGAGAAATTACCAACCACACACATTGTGTCCTTGATTGGAACTTTAGCAATCGCAGGAATCATTCCGCTGGCGGGTTTTTTCAGCAAAGATGCGATTCTCTCCAGCGCGTTCACTTCGCCGTTTGGCGGCGAATTTAGCGGTTACCTCATCTGGGCAATTGGTCTGATCGTGGCGTTCCTGACGGCTGGCTACATGTGGCGTTGGTACACCCTGGTTTTCTTGGGAACGTACCGTGGTCACGCGCACCCGCACGAAAGCTCGAGCGTCATAACCGTGCCACTTTGGACTCTGGCTGTCCTCAGCGTGGTCGGAGGCTTTATCGGTCTGCCGCATTTCCTTGGCAAGAACGTCAACTGGCTCGAGCGTTTCCTTGAGGAAGCCGCACCGAATGCACTTGGTTTCCATGAAATTCCACTTTGGGGTGAATTGATTTTGATTCTGCTGGCGCTCGCCGCCGCCGTTGGTGGCATCCTCCTCTCGAGATGGATTATCGCTCGAGACGGTGTGAACAGTGCGGGTTGGATTGCCACGCGATTTGGCAATGCTTCACGCAAAGCCTTGTTCCTCGACCAAACGTATGATGTCGCGGTTTCCGCTCCCGCCAAATTTATTTCAGAACAACTCGAGCTTGCTGATACGCACGGTTTGGATCGCGGCATTGGCGCAATCGCCAACGGGACAGCCGAAGCGGGCGCAAGCCTCAGCGTTTGGCAATCTGGTTTTGTGCGGGCTTACGCGATTGCGGTGTTGCTTGGCACGGCAATTCTGGTTGGCTACTTGGCGTTAAGGAGCTTCGCATGATTCACCTGATTATTTTCATCCCGCTCCTGTTCGCGTTGGTTGGGCTGTTCTTGCGTGGTCAAGCTCGAGCTTCAATCTCGATTTTCGCGGCGTTGTCTTCGTTCGCGCTGACGGCTGTCGTTTGGATTGCCAAGATTGACACCGTGTACCGCACCCCTTGGATTCCTGGCGCTGGTGTGTTTTACAGTGTGACCTTCGACGGTCCAAGTTTGCTGCTGGCACTCGTCGCCACGCTGATGACTTCAATCACCCTGATTTACTTTTCGTTCCGCAAAGACAGCCACCAAGCCGAGGGCATGTACCCGCTCGCGCTGGCGATGCTGACGGGTTTGCTCGGTATTTTCGCCGCTCGAGATTTGATTTTGTTTTACGTGTTCTTCGAGGCAACGCTCGTGCCAAGTTTGTTTATGCTCGGTTTGTACGGACGCAAAAATCGGGTTCGCGCCTTGATGAAAATGGCACTCTACACGATTTTCGGCGGTCTGTTGATGCTCGTCAGCATCATCGCCACCAAGCTCTACACAAACTCCCCGAGCTTTGACTTCCTCGAGTTGTTCGGACGCACCTCGCAACTCGACCTCGAGACGCAGACTTGGTTGTTCCTGGGTTTTGTGGCTGCATTTGCGGTCAAACTGCCGTTGTTTCCGCTTCACAATTGGTTGCCCGATTTTCATGCCGAGAACCATCCTTCTGGCGTTGCCGATGTCATGGGAACGCTGTACAAGGTTGGTGGTTACGGTTTGTTCAGGTTTGCACTGCCGTTGTTTCCTGCCGCCGCGCAAAACCTGCAATGGGTTTTCATGACCCTCGCCGCATTCACCGCGCTTTACGGGGCTTGGATCGCCTTCTCGAGCAAGGACTTCAAGCGTTTGCTGGCTTACGCCGGACTTTCGCACATGGGCTTGGTCGCGCTTGGCATGTTCAGCCTCAACCCCATCGGTATGGCTGGCGCGTTGTTTTTGCTGGCTTTCCAAGGCGTTTACTCGAGCGCGTTGTTTTTGATCGTCGGGATGCTCGAGGAACGCCTCAACAAAGATTCGCACAACGAAAAAACCACCTCGCAAGCCCTCGAGATTGGGCATGTTCGCGGTCTTGCCGCCAGCGCTCCAGCGTTCGCGGGAGTCGCACTCATCCTGTGGTTCGCCAGCATCGGCGTGCCAGGCTTGGCAGGTTTCATTGGCGAGTTCAGCGTGTTCTTGGGTGCTTACCAAGCCAACCCTTGGGCAACCGCGCTCGCCGTCTCAACCGTAATTGCCTCTGCTGCCTTCGCCCTGACCGCCTACCAACGCACCTGGCTCGAGGAAGCCACCACCAGCATTCCAGAATTGAACACCAAAGATTGGTTTGTGCTCGTGCCGATTTTGGCTGTCACCGTGTTCTTTGGCGTGTTCTCGGGGTCTGCGCTCAAACTGCTCGAGCCGAGCGTTCAAGCCGTCGCAGGACTCTTGGGGGGTAAGTGATGAATTTCGTTGCGCCTGATGTCAATTACTACTCGATGCTACCGTTCATCACGGTGTTGCTGACCGCAATCTTCGCCACCATTCTGCCGTTTTACGTCTCGAGAAAAGCGATTGCGGGTTTGAGTGCCGTTGGTTTGCTGATCGCCCTGGTCGAAAGCATTGCCTTGTGGAACACCAACCTCTCGAGCTTTTACGGTGCATTTCGCGCCGATAACTTCGCGCTCGGATTTGACGTGGTGCTGATCGTCGGCGCACTCATCGCCATCATCTCGAGCGTCGATGTTGCCAAGCGCGGTGGTACGATGCAAGCTGAATTTTTTGCGATTTTGTTGTACGCCGTTTCAGGCACAATGCTGCTGGCTCACGCCCATGATTTGATCGTGTTGTTGATCGGTTTTGAAGTCATGAGCCTTGGTGTGTACGTGCTCTCGAGCTTCCAAGAAACCGCCAAAAGCGAAGAGGCAGGCATGAAATACTTCCTGCTCGGTGGTTTCGCCAGCGCCATCTTAATTTTTGGCATTGCGCTGGTCTTTGGCGCAACAGGCAAATTCGGACTCGAGGCAATCAATACTTCAATCCTCAGCCCAGAATTTAAAAACTCGAGCATCGCCGCCGTGGGTGCGCTCTTTATCTTGATTGGTTTTGGTTTTAAAGTGGCAATGGCTCCGTTTCACCAGTGGACTCCAGATGTCTACACGGGTGCGCCAACCGTTGTCACACAATTCATGAGCGTTGCCGTCAAAGCTGCCGCGTTCGCGGGCTTCTTGCACATTTTCGGGCTTGCCTTGCAAAACGTTTCCGGCTGGCAAACCCCACTGCAATTCCTGATCGCCCTCACGCTGATGATCGGCAACCTTGCGGCGCTTCGTCAAAGCAAGCTCAAACGAATGCTGGCATACTCGAGCGTCGCCCACGCGGGTTATATCGGGCTGGCGGTGCTGGCAAGTCCAAGCCAAGGCTTCTCGAGCGCCCTGTATTACCTGGGCATTTACACGCTCATGAACGCTGGTGCGTTTGCGGTGTTGAACGTGCTTTCCAAAGACGATGACGGTCTGGAGATTGAAAGTTTGGCAGGTTTAGGCTCGAGCAAACCCTTGCTGGCAGCCACGCTGACCTTCTTCTTGCTGTCACTGGCTGGTATTCCGCCTTTGGGTGGGTTCATTGGCAAGTACCTGATTTTCAGTGCCGCCGCCAGCAGTGGTTATTACGGTTTGGTGATCCTTGCCGCCATCACCAGCGCCATTTCACTGGCGTACTACTTGCGCCCAATCGGGTTAATGTACTTCCGCCCTCGAGTGACCGTGTTGCCCGATTTCAGTGGACGCAGCACTCGAGTGTTACTGCTGGTTTGCGCGGCTGGGGTTTTGATTCTCGGGCTTGTGCCGAACGCGGTGTACGGTTTGCTCGAGCTTGTAAAGAGGTAAGAATTTCGGGAGTTAAACGAGGCGCAAATTTGCGCCTCGTTTGTTTTGTGCGTCGGTTTTCGCTCGAGGCACGGTGAAATTCAGTAAAACATTTGCGAAGAGTTCAAAAATGCGCTACGCTGAAAACATGAGCACGCCCACACCAAAAACCCGAGCAAAAAAACAGAGTGCGGCTGCGTATTTGGTGTCACTGGCACGAAAAATCGAAGCTGAAGCTCCTGCTGAACAACTCAAACGCTTACCTCGAGATGGCGCTAAGAACCACAATCATTATTTGTATGGTGCGCCAAAAATCAAGTGAAACAAGTTTTCATAGACGCTGCACCGCTAATCTCTCTGATAAACCCTCGAGATCAGTACCACGAAATCATTGTGCTCGCTTTTGATGATTTGGACGGCGCAGAGCTGATTATCACAGATGCTGTGCTCACAGAATTCCTGAATTACTACGCGGAACGAGGTTCTTATTTCCGAGAATTGGCGTTGGGTGCAGTGAAGAACCTGATGTTGCGACCTGATGTCACGGTGATACATCAAAGTAAATACTTGTTCCATTTGGCGCTCGAGCGTTTTGAAGACAGGCAAGACAAGGGGTACAGCCTCACCGATTGTCTGAGCATGATTGTGATGGAAACACACGGGATTTCTGAGGTCTTAACCACCGATTCGCATTTTAAACAACCAGGATTTAAGTTAATTCCATAGTAAGTTCGAGATACTGCCGCAACGAAAAGCTTAAGTTTTCAACAGGTCACAATATTGTGTCCTGTTTTTGATTCTCAAGCTCGAGCTTTACGGTTATGATTGCCCTCAGAAACCCGAGGATTGAATGCGATTACTTCACACCGCCGATTGGCACGCTGGACGCAACTTGCGCGGCATTGACCGCACCCCAGAAATCCGTGAAAGCCTCTCCGAAATCCTCGAGATTGCCGTGTCCGAAAAAGTCGATGCCATTTTGGTGGCGGGTGATTTGTTCGATTCTCCCAACCCCAGCGCCGATGCCGAGGCTGCGGTTTACGATTTCTTCCTCGAGTCTGGTGCGGCTGGCATTCCGAGCGTGGTGATCGCGGGAAACCACGACAGTCCGCAGCGTCTCGAGAGCGTGTCAGGGCTTTTAAAACGCGTGAAAGTCAGCGCGTTTGGCGTGATGAAAGCCGATTCCAAAGCCTTTGAACTCGAGCTTGATGCGGGCAAATTGGTGGTGGCTGGACTGCCGTTTTTATCCGAACGCCGTTTGGTGAAAGCCGCCAGCCTGATGGATGGCGAGTTTGACACTGGCGTCTGGCGGCAAAAATACCGTGAGGGTATGGGTTTTTTTATTGATAAACTCAGCGCTGGTTTTCAGACCAATGCGGTCAACATCATGATGCTGCACACCACGCTCGAGGGTGGCACGCTTTCGGGTTCGGAGTTCTCGTTTTTTGTGACCAATTCTTACGCCATCAGTCCAGATCAGTTGCCCTCGAGTGCGCAGTACGTGGCATTGGGGCATTTGCACAAACCGCAACGATTGGGCGAAAACCCCGTGATCGAGTACGCGGGCAGCATCGTGCAACTCGATTTTGGCGAGGCGGGCGAGCAAAAACGCGTCAACCTGATCGAAGCCTTCCCGGGTCGTCCCGCCAAGGTTCACAGCATTCCCCTGACGCGCCACAAGACCCTTAAAAACGCATCCGTGAGCTTGGATGGTCTGGAGAGTAGGCTCGAGGAATTCAGAAGCTTTAACGGGCTTTTGAAGGTCACGGTCAAACTCGAGCATCCGATGCCAGGACTCAAAGACCGCGTGATGGGAATTTTGCCAAACGCGGTGGCGGTCGAGGTCGAACTCGAGGAGGGGAGTGCGGCAAAACGCGCCCTCGAAGCTCAATCCACGCAAAGCCTCGAGCCGATAGAAGCCTTCAAAAAGTATTACTCCGAAAAACGCGGCAAAGACGTGCCAGAAGATGTTCAGGCGGCGTTTCTCGAGTTGTACTCGCAAACGATGGGCGAATCTCGAGAACCTGAAACCTTGGTCTGAAATCACGGCTCAAAGCGAAGTTCTCCCGTAAAATAACCTATGCCTCGAGTGATGGGTTTTGATATCGGACGCGTGTTGGTCGTGCTGTTCATGGCATGGTACGGCTTGACCAATTTAAAATACCGTTGGATGTTTCTGGACAACGTCAATTTGATCATTCACGAGGCTGGGCATCCGTTGTGGGGTGTCTTCGGCGAGTTCTCAATGTTTCTGGGTGGCTCATTGACCCAGATTCTGGTGCCGCTCGCGTTTCTGGGTTACTTCTGGTTCGCCCGTCAACGGTTTGCGGCTTGCGCCGTCGCGTTGTGGACTGCCAGCAGTCTGTTCAACCTCGCGGTGTACATCGGGGATGCTCGAGCGATGGAATTACCGCTGTTGGGTGGTGATAATTCGACCCACGATTGGAATTGGATTCTCTCCGAGTTGAATGCCCTGCCTTCAGACCTGGCAATTTCGGGTTTTGTTCGTGGCGTGGGCGTGTTGTTTTTGGCGTTCAGCGTGATTGGAGGTTTGTACTTTGCTCGAGGTGACGAGATGCCCTTACTGTGGGAGGTGAAACGCGTCATGAAAATCTCGAAGATGCGCAATTTGGGTCCAAAATCCGAAGCCATGCTCGCCAAAATCGGGGTGAACTCGAGTGCAGACCTCGAGCATTTGGGTGCGGTGGAAGCCTTCAAACGGTTGCAATCTGGCGGTGAGAAAGTCAGTTTGCTGATGCTCTACGCCATGCACGGCGCTCTGACCAACCAAGCTTGGGAACTGTTGCCGCCCGACGAAAAACAAGCATTAAGACAAGCTGTTGAAGTATGACCCATTAAAGTAGGGTGCGCCTCGCGCACCGTTATTCCAATGTTCTTGGTGCGCGAGGCGCACCCTACGATTGTTATTCTGCTCTCTGCCCTCCGCTCTCTACCTTCTGTTTTTCTAGAACTTTCTCGAGCAACGCGATAAGCTAAGACTCTTAGGAGTTTATCTTGCGTCCCATCAAACTCGAGTTAACCGGTTTCACGTGCTTTAAAGAACTGCAATCGATCAGTTTTGAGGATTTGGAATTGTTTGCGATTGTCGGACAGACGGGCGCGGGCAAGTCGAGCATTCTCGATGCGATCACCTATGCGCTGTTCGGTGAAACCTCGCGGCTCGGCTCGAGGGGTTTGGAACAACTCGTTTCGCAGGGCGCGAACGGAATGCAGGTGGCGCTCGAGTTTGAATCTGGGCATGAGCGTTTTCGGGTGTCTCGAGCCTGGAGCGTCAAAGCCGCCGAGCGTCAAGTGCGCTTTGAAAAATTTGATGGCGCTCGCTTTGTCACGGCAGTCGAAGGTGTGAAAGTCAAAGACGTGGCGGGCGCCATTCAGGCGGTTGTGGGTTTGGATTTTGACGGTTTCACCCGAGCCATTTTGCTGCCCCAGGGCGAGTTTGATCGCTTCTTGCGCGGCGATGCCAAGGAGCGCCGCGAACTCTTGAAGGGCTTACTGAACCTCGAGCATTTTGAAGCCATGCGCGAACGGGCGAACACGATTGCCAGGGACGCCAAAGCCCGTTCCGATCAGATCAAATTGTTGCTCGAGGGCGAGTACGCGGGGGCGACACTCGAGGCGAGTGAGGCGTTGGAGGTTGAACTCGAGGCGCTCAAAATCAGAATTACAGCCTTGGCATTGCAACTCGAGCGTGATCGGGTGTTGCTTGCTGAAGCCCGAGAATTGCAGAAATTCGGTCTTGAACTCGAGCGGGTCAAACAAAAATTAAAAGCACTCGAGCTTCAAAATCTCGAGGTTGCCACTGCTCGAGAACGTGCGGTTTTGGCGCGGCGCGTGGCATCGGTCATGCCACTCGTGACGGCGCTGGAACGTGCGGAAACTGGTTTGCAAAAATCGAATCAAGAACTCGTTCAAGCCAAACTCGAGCTTGAAAAAGTGAACGCGCTCGAGGTCAGTACGGATGCCAAACTCGATGCGGCACGCGAAGCGGCGGAAATCCTGCCCGAACTCGAGCATCAGGCGAACGAACTCGCGTCGTCCATGCCCAAACTTGAGCGCCTGCGTGCTTTGGGTGGAAATTTGGAGTTGACGCACGAAGCGCCTGCGGTTTTTTCCGAGCGGCGCATGGCGGAACTCGAGGAGTTGAAAGCCAAACTCGGTGATCTCAAACGGGCGGTGACGGACGCTCGAGATGCGAATCGGGATTTGAGTGACGCAAAATCTAGTTTCGAGAAACTCGGTTTGCAACTCGAGAAACTCAAAACGGATTTGAGCGCTTGCAAAATTTCAGGCACAGAAACTGGTGCTCGAGTCAAAGAACTTGAGGTCGATTTGACCCAAGCCAGACGCGATGAAGGTGCGGCGGCACTCACGGTCGGTTTGAAGATTGGCGACCCTTGCCCGGTTTGCGGCACGCCGTTAAAAGTCCTGCCAGGGCAATCCGAATCTCGAATTCCCGACCTTGAACACCTCTTGGAACTCGAGCGGGTGAAGTTGGTTGACCTCCGTGGCGAATACCAGCGGCTGCTCGAGTCACAAAAAAACGCGCAGGTCAATTTTGAAAAAACCCAAGTTGAAACCGAAAAACTGACGCGTCAACTCAAACAAACCAGCGAACAAGTGACACTGATCAAACTCGAGTTTGAACGGACGCTCGGCTCAAACGAAGACCCAAAAACATTGCTCGAGGACACCCGAAATCGCTTGCTGGCGGGGTTGGCGCTCGAGATTCGTGAAGCCACAAACGGGCGCGACCCTGTGGCGGTGATTGCGGAGCTTTCCAAACGCCGCAAGACCTTGCAAACCAATTTGGATATGGCTCGAGAGGCAAAAGCCAAAGTGCAAGCCGCCAGCGCTCAAACCAGAACCGCGCTCGAGATTGCCGAAAAAACGGTGCAAGAAAGAAGCTTGGAACTCGAGGAGCGCCAAACTGACGTGAATTCGGGTTTGCGTGAAGCTGGAATCTCGAGCATCGATCAAGCTCGGAGCGCGGCATTGCCCGAAAGGGAAATCTTCAAACTCGAGGCGCTGGAGCGCGAGCATCTGGAAGCCTTGAACGCCGCGCGAAACGATGAAATCAGGATTCTCGAGCAACTGGCGGGACGGGTGTTTGATGCTGAGGTTTTAAACGAACTCGAGAAAGATGTCAGGCAAGCCGAGTTTGACCAGAAAACCGCCAACGGCGAACAGGGCAGGCTCGAGCAACTGCAAAAAAATATGGCAGAGCGCCGCGCCAAAGCCAAAGATTTAAGCCGCGAACGCAACCAACTCGAGAAGCGATACGATATTTACGCGGCGCTGGCGGCGGATTTAAAGGGCAACGAGTTTCAAGAATTCATGCTCGAGGGCGTGCAACAAGAATTGCTGCTGCGGGCATCACATATCATGCGAGAAGTCACCCGAGAACGCTATACCCTCGAGTTGAAAGAGGGCGAGTATGTGGTGCTGGACAATTGGAACGGACTGGATGCCCGCAGCGTCAAAACGCTTTCCGGCGGCGAGAGCTTTATTGCTTCATTGTCCTTGGCGTTGGCGCTCTCGGATTATCTGGCGGGACACAAGGCTTTGGGCGCGTTGTTCCTCGATGAAGGTTTTGGCACACTCGATGCCGACGCTCTCGATGCCGTGTCATCCGTGCTTGAGGCGATTCAGACCCAGGGGCGCATGGTCGGTGTGATCACCCATGTGGCGAGCCTTGCCGAACGCCTGCCGAACCGTTTGGTGATCGAAAAAGGACAAAGCACCAGCCGCGCCCATTGGGAATCCTAAATTCCCTATTTTCTTTTCAGATGACGCGCTAAAATGCCAGTCATGAAGTTCTTCACCACCGTTTTTTTAAGCCTGCTGTTTTTTCTCGGCTCGAGTTTTGCTGTCGCTCAAACTTCCAAGCCGAACACCAACACCGAGATCAGCGTACCAATGCTGCCCGAAGTCGATGTGCAAGCCGATCAAGCCGCGCGTGACTGGTTAAACAAAAAGTTTGAAACCAAAATCACCCAACCCAACATCATATCCTCGAGCGACCTGAACTCGATTTTAAAAGATCAAATTGAAACCTTAAAGAAAACCCTGCGATTCTCGAGCGTGCCACCAAACCCTCGGGTCAATTTTAATTTGCGCTCGGTGCAACAATCGGCAAATTTGCGGGAATATTCGTACCCGATTGCTTCGGACTACGGCGACGAAACCCTGACGGTGACGCTCGAGAAAAGCAATTCGGGTTTTAAGGTGCGCTCGATTCAATCTGGCGCCGAAACCTCGCTGACCCCAGATTTTGTTTCCCAGCCCGTCGGCATGTGGATTTTCCTGACGATGACGGCGCTGCTCGCCTATGCCAGCATCGCGCCGACGATTTGGCGCACCTGGCTGGTGCAGGGTCTAAGGCTGGCAAAAATTCATAAACGCACGTTTATTCTGACCAACGCTTTGCTGTACGGCACGTACTTGTTCGGCACAGCATTGGGTTTTGCCTACCCCGATCTGGTGCAAACCGTCGGCGAATTTTTGGGTGGCACATTGTCGCGCAGCGGCATCGGTGACACCCTGAAGGCGGGCGTGGTCAATGCCGCGTTTGGCATTGCGCTGAACAATGCCAGGGCAGGTATTTTGTTCGGCAGTTTTATTCCTGGCAGTTTGTTCGCCATTCCCGCGTATTTGTTTGACACCGCGCAATTTTTCGTTTACGGTTTCGCCCTCGCGCCCGTGACCAACGCCGCAGCCTTTTGGTGGCATGTGCCCACAATTATCCTCGAGTTGCAAGCCTATATTTTTGTCACCGCCAGCGCCGGCGCATTTTTGGTGCGAATTTTGCGCAAGCAAAGTTATGCCCAGAGTTTTCAAAGTTACCTCAAATGCTTGCCGTTCGCCTTGACGCTGCTGATTGTTGCTGCCTGGTACGAAGCCTTCGAGATTTTGGTATTGATTCCAACCTTCGTGAAATGAAACGCCAAATCTCGAGAATTGCGATTGGTGTTTTAAGTCTTTTCGTGTTGATTTACGCGTTGGCTTTGGTCTGGCTGGCAACCCAGATCAAAGACGACGCTCGAGCCTCGGATGCCGTAATTGTGCTTGGGGCGCGGGTCAATTACAACGATCACCTCAACCCGTGTTTGGTCGCTCGGGTGCAACACGGCGCAAAATTGCTGCGGGACGGACTGGCAAAATTCTTGATCGTCTCGGGCGGTAACGATGTTGAAGACGGCGCAAACGAGGCAAATGCCATGCGTGAAATCGCGCTGGCTGCTGGCATCTCGAGCGAGCAAATCATCCTCGAACCCAAAGCCACCAGCACCTTTGAAAACCTCGCGTTTTCCAAAATCATCCTCGAGCGACGAAAACTCAAATCGGTGATTGTCGTGACCGAGCCGTACCACATGCCCAGGGCAGCCATGATCGCCCGTAAACTTAAACTGGAATTCTCGAGTTCTCCCGCCCCAGAGAGCGCCTGCTGGAGTCGTTGGAAGCACTTTTCCAGGTTCTTTTTGCGCGAACCGTTCGCGGTGCTCGAAAATTGGCTGAAAGGGAATTTATGAAAGACATTCTGGTGATCGTCGCCACCGAACCCGAGGCGCAAAAACTGCCGAAATTGCCAGGAATGCGAACTCGGGTTTCTGGCATTGGTGCGGTTAACGCCGCACTCGAGACGCAACTGGGGATTCTCGAGCAGCGTCCAGATTTGGTGCTTAGCGTCGGAATTGGCGGCGCGTACCCCAATGGCGGTGCAAAAATTGGCGAGGTCGTGGTTTCCAGCGAAATGGTTTACGCGGCTTTGGGCGCGATGGACGAAGCGCAATTTTTGAATCTCGAGGAATTGGGTTTTGCCCTCGTGGGAGATGTCTTCAACATGATCCCAGCCGCACCACAAGCTCGAGGTTTTGGAGAACTCACCAATGCCAAATTTGGCGCAATCCTGACGCTCGAAACCGTCACAGGCTCAGACGCTCGGGCTTTGGAACTCGAGAAGTTATTTCCGAATGCCATTGCCGAAAGTATGGAAGGCGCGGGAGTCGCCCATGCCGCACTCAAAAACGGCATTCCCAGTTTTGAGATTCGCGGAATATCGAATTTTGTTGGCGCTCGAGACCGCTCGAGTTGGCGGATTGGTGCTGCATTGAAGGCATTGCAGCAAAGTCTCGAGCTTGGTTGGAAAACATTTGAATAAATGATGTATGGATTTGTTGCCAGGGTGTAAAATCGGTTATGACACTCCGAATCACCCTCGAGCCAGAATTGGAAGCCCAAGTGCAACGATTTGCTACCATGCGCCACAGCACGGCTGAAGCGGTTGTCTTGGAGGCAGTGCGTGACGCTGTACTTGCCAAACCAATACCAAGTTGGGTTGGGATGGTGAGTTCTGGTGAGCCAGATTTGGGTTCTCGAGCCGAAAAATTATTGTTTCAAGATTGAAATTTCCCGAGTCCTTTTCCCTCTGACTCTGAAACCCTCGAGATCACCGCAATTCGGACGCGTTTCGCCCCCGCTTCAATCAATGCCAACGCGCATTCGGTGGCGGTGGCGCCCGAAGTGTACACATCGTCAACCAGCACAAGCTCGAGGTTGCGAACACTGCCGACAACTTCAAACGCTTCACGCACGTTGCTCGAGCGTTCAGTCTTACCAAGTTTTGCTTGGCGTTTGGTGGATTTGGTGCGCTTTAACGCCTCGAGTTTTGGCACACCAAGCGCGGTTGCCAGACTTTTTGCCAGCTCTCGAGCTTGGTTGTAACCGCGAGTTTGCTGACGCAATACAAACAATGGAATGGGCACAACCGCGTCCACATGCCAATCTGCTTCCTGAATACCCTGCGCCAATCGTTTCCCAAGTGGCACGGCAACATTGCGGTTCTTGCCGAATTTTAACGCCCTTACCGCCCGCTCGAGGTGTCCGTGATACGCACCCAAATGCACGATGTTGCCCTCAAGTTTGGGCGTTCCAAGTTTTGCCTGGCAATTTTTGCACAACCCAATTTCTGCCTCGAGGTACGTGCTGCACAAGGCGCAACGCACGGGCAAGATCAAATTGAGCATCCGCTCGAGTTGGTTCACGCTTGTTACTTTAACGCTTGACACGCGTACAGTTGGTCATTACCATATCAAAAAGCATTCGGGGAGTAGCGCAGCCCGGTAGCGCACCTCGTTCGGGACGAGGGGGTCGCAAGTTCAAATCTTGTTTCCCCGACCAATCTCAACCTCCTGTAGCCCACAGGAGGTTATTCTGTCATCACCAAAGCTCGAGTCTTAACAAAATCCCCATTCGAGCCAAGCTCGAGAAAGTTTAAACCATGCGTCTTTTTGCCATTGCCGACCCCCACCTCTCGAGCGTTCACCCCAAACCGATGAGCGTTTTTGGTGGCAATTGGTCCGGGCATCCAGAAATCTTTTTTCAGCGTTGGCGCGAGACGGTGCTCAAAGATGACGTGGTGATCGTGGCGGGCGATATTTCTTGGGCGTTAAAACTCGAGGATGCCATGCCTGATTTAGCCATGATTGCGGATTTGCCAGGGCGCAAAATCATTTTGCGCGGCAATCACGATTATTGGTGGCCCAGCATCTCCAAACTTCGCAATGCGCTGCCATCCAACATGCAGGCGTTGCAAAATGACAGCCTCGTGATTGGTGACACCGCCATTTGTGGCACAAGAGGTTGGACTTGTCCGGGCAACGATGATTTCACGCTTGAGGACGAAAAAATTTATGCCCGTGAACTCGAGCGTTTTAAACTCGCGTTGCAAAGTTTGAACGGTAAAACCTACAAAAAACTGGTGATCGCGCTGCATTATCCGCCAACCAACGGCGCGTTTGCCCCGAGCGGTTTTACGGATTTGATCGAGCAAGCCAAACCCGACGCGGTGGTGTATGGGCATTTGCACGGTGTTCATCCGACCAGGGCGCTGTCGAATTGGCAGGGCATCAAACTGCATTTTGTGGCGTGTGACGCGGTGGAATTTAGACCGCAATTGCTGTTTGAGATTGAACAGGGTTGAGCCGCAAATCTCGAAACCACCCTCATGCGTTAAACTCGAGGCAAGCACTGAAAGGACAACATGGCTGAGCTTATTTTGATTGAAAAACCAATTGATGGCGTTGGTCTGATTCGCCTCAACCGTCCCAAGGTTTTAAATGCCCTGAACTCGAGCGTGATGGTTGAGATTGCCACGGCATTAAGCGCATTCGCTAGCGACCCGAACGTGCGGGCGGTGGTGCTCACGGGCAACGAAAAGGCGTTTGCGGCGGGTTCGGACATTGCGGAGATGAGCGGCAAATCCGAAGCCAACATTTTGCAAGACGCAGGCGTCAGGAACTGGCAAGTCATCGCCAATTTCCCCAAGCCACTCATTGCGGCGGTCAGCGGTTTTGTGCTCGGCGGCGGACTCGAGCTTGCCATGATTTGCGACATCATGATTGCCAGCGAAAGCGCGAGGTTTGGTCAGCCCGAAATCAATCTGGGGATTGTTCCAGGTTCGGGTGGCACGCAACGCCTGACGCGGGTGGTGGGCAAAAGTTTGGCGATGGAAATGGTCTTGAATGCTCGAATGTTAAATGCCGATGAAGCCCTGCGGCTCGGTTTGGTTTCGAGGGTCGTTCCCAAAGAGACGTACCTCGAGATTGCTTTGGAACTGGCAAAACAAATCGCGGCTCGAGCGCCGATTGCCGTGCAAGCCGCCAAAAAGAGTGTCAATGCCGCGTTCGAGTTGAGTCTTTCCAAAGGTTTGGAACTCGAGCGCCAACAATTTGCCATGCTGTTCAACACCAGCGACCAAAAAGAGGGCATGAACGCCTTCCTCGAGCGACGCCGTGCAAAATGGCAGGGGAAATAATCACGCATGGCAGCCCGAACCCGAGCCGGAGGCTTTGTTTGGCGCGAACGTGCGGGTGAGCTTGAAGTCATTTTGATGCGCCGCGTTCGGGCAGATCGCGGCGAGTATTACGTGATTCCTGGCGGTAGCCTCGAAGCCGGTGAGCCGATCAAAACCGCTGCCGCCAGGGAATTGCTCGAGGAAACCAATGTTAAATTTATTCTTCAAGACGAGTTGTATCAGTCGCACAATCCAAGCTCAAAACGAATTGGTCATTACTTCCTGGCGCGTTGGTTGGAGGGCGAACCCAGCCTGCATCCAAACAGCCCCGAAATGGTCGAGCGCGAAGCCTCGAGCAACCAGTATTATCCCGAGTGGGTCAAGCTTTCCGAAGTCTCGGGCTTAAATTTGTTCCCAAGTGTCATCCGTTTGCGGCTCGCCAAGGATGTGCTTGAAGGGCGTGCGGGCGTAATTGAACTCGAGGAGACGGATTGAGTTTTACGGGCAGTTCGGAACTTCGTTGAGGTTGTAATACACTGGGATTCCGCGTTCTTGCGCCAATTTGACATCGTTGTCCGCGCCTTTGGAGGCGCCCTTTAAACGCAAAACGGCATCGCAGAGTTGCAGCAAACGTCCTGCGGTTGGATGCAATACTTGCTCGTACAGATCATCGCCGACGGTTTGACCACCTGCAACTCGCCAAATTGGCAAGGCGACCCATTCGCCAATCATTGGAACATAGCCCGCCTGAAACAGCGCCCATGACACCGATTCCAACTGCCGAAGGTTGGCTGCCATTTTGGTTGGGTCATCATTTGTGCCGCTGCGGTACGGACCGGCAATCAAAATCATTTTGGGTTTGTTGGGCATGTTTGATCTCCTTTTTATCGAATTTAGTATACATGCAGTTTCGTGCAATATCAAGAGAAAACCTGCAAACTCGAATTTCATTTCAAGCGTATGATTTCAGTACCATGCTGACCACACAACGCAGGCAACTGATCCTGAGCAGGCTGAAACGTGACGGACAAATTATTGCCAAAGACCTCAGCCAGGAACTCGAGCTTTCAGAAGACACGATTCGCCGCGATTTGCGCGAACTGGCACAGGAAGGTTTGCTGCAACGGGTGCATGGCGGTGCGCTGCCTGCCTCGCCGGCGATTGCCGATTTCGCGGCTCGAGAACAGATCGCCACGGCTGCCAAGACTGCGATTGGACGGGCGGCGGCACGCATGATTCAACCAAACAGCTTGGTCATTGTTGACGGTGGTACAACGGCGGTGCAACTCGTGCGAAACCTGAATCCTGAACTCGAGGCAACCATCGTCACGCACAGCCCAAGCATCGCCCTCGAGTTGGTGCGA
This sequence comes from uncultured Deinococcales bacterium, assembly GCA_964247135.1. GTDB lineage: Bacteria > Deinococcota > Deinococci > Deinococcales > JAAFIG01 > JANXTZ01. The sequence goes on from CAXTTL010000015.1 coordinate 16,331, forward strand.
CATCCGCACATTGAAGTGGTACTGCTGGGCGGCAAACTCTTCAAACACTCGGTTGTTGCCGTCGGTGCGGCGACCATCGAGGCAATCGCGCGAATCCGTGCGGATTTGTATTTTATGGGCGCGACAGGCATTCATCCAGAGGTCGGTCTGAGTACGGGCGATCTCGAGGAAGCGCATGTGAAACGGGCTTTGATTGCCAGTGCCGCCGAAACGATTGTGCTTGCCTCGAGTGAGAAACTCAATGCCGCCTCCAAATATGTGATTGCGCCGATCAATCACATCAGTGGTTTGATTACCGAAAAAAGCGTCTCGAGTTCGGTGATTGCACCATTTCGCAAGCTTGGGCTAAGTGTCACTCGAGCTTAAGGGTTGTTGATAGGATGATTCATCTCGAGCTTGATTTTTTGCACGGATATGGTACTTTGTCCTTACCGAAATCGATTTCAGTGGCACCCAGGAGGCAAGACCATGGCAGATTACACCCCAAAACCAGAGCACCAATTCACCTTCGGACTGTGGACGGTCGGCAACATTGGACGCGACCCGTTCGGCTCACCGACGCGCGAAGCCATCGGCGCAGATTACATCGTGCATAAACTCGCAGAACTTGGCGCTTACGGCGTCAACCTGCACGACAACGACCTTGTACCAATTGACGCAACCGCCTCTGAACGCGACGCCATCGTCTCGAGTTTCAAAAAAGCACTCGCCGACACGGGCTTAAAAGTTCCAATGGCGACCACCAACCTCTTCAGCGACCCAGCCTTCAAAGACGGCGCATTCACCAGTCCCGACGCTCGAGTTCGGGCGTTGGCGGTGCAAAAAACCATGAACGCGATGGATTTGGGCGCAGAGTTGGGCGCAAAAACCTACGTTTTTTGGGGAGGACGCGAGGGCGCAGAGGTGGACGCTGGCAGCAACGCCATCGAAGGCTTGCAGCACTTCCGCGAGGCTTTAAACTTTCTTGCCGAATACAGCGAAGACCAAGGTTATGGTTACAAATTCGCCCTCGAGCCAAAACCCAACGAACCGCGCGGCGACATTTACCTGCCGACCGTCGGCAGTGCGCTCGGGTTTATTGCGACCCTCGAGAAATCCGAGTTGTTCGGCTTAAACCCAGAATTTGCCCACGAAACGATGGCGGGACTTTCATTCGTTCACGCCGTCGCCCAAGCCATCGACGCCGGAAAACTCTTTCACATCGACCTGAACGACCAAAAAATGGGACGCTTCGACCAAGACCTCCGCTTCGGCGCGGAAAACCCCAAAGGCGCGTTTTTCACCGTCAAGCTGCTCGAGGATTCAGGTTATACCGGAATGCGTCACTTCGACGCCCACGCCCTGCGCACCGAAGACGAAGCTGGCGTTTGGGCGTTCGCCCGAGGCTGCATGAGAACGTATTTGATCTTAAAAGAGAAAGTGGCACAGTTCAACGCCGACGCCGAAATTCAAGCCGCCATCAAGCATTACAAAGTTCAAGATGCAACCCTCGAGAACCTGGTCAAAACCTACTCGAGTGCCAATGCCAGCGCCCTCAAAGCACACGCCTTTGACCGTGACGCCCTGGGTAAACGTGGACCTGGACTCGAGCATCTGGACCAATTGACGATGGAATTGCTGTACGGCGTGCGGTAATACCTAAATTACATTCAAGTCTCGAGCAGTAGGGTGCGCCCTGCGCACCGTTGAGCACGTTTTGATGGTGCGCGAGGTGCACCCTACGAGTTTTTTGCTTCATCATCTGGAGAATATTCCATGCAAAAAGTCAGTATCGGCATTGACCTCGGCACAAGCGGCATCAAAGCCCTCGCCATCTCGAGTTCGGGTGAGGCGATAGCGGAAGCCAGTGCCAGTTACCCGCTTTTGACCCCGCAACCTGGTTGGACCGAACAAAACCCCGCAGATTGGGTCGCGGCGGCTCGAGCGGTCTTAACAGAAATCACGGCGAAACTCGAGGGTTATGAAATCGTGGGTCTGAGCGCGGCAGGGCAGATGCACGGCGCGGTTTTCTTGGATGCGAACCTCGAGGTGGTTCGTCCTGCGCCACTTTGGAACGATCAACGCACGGCGGAAGCTTGCGCCGAGATCGAACGCGCCATCCCTCGAGCCGAGTTGATTCGGCGCACGGGAAACCCTGCGGTCACGGGTTTTCAATTGCCGAAACTGGTGTGGTTGCGTGCCGCCGAACCCGAAAATTTTGCCAAAACCAAACACGTTTTGCTGCCCAAAGATTATTTGACCCTGCAACTGACTGGTGAACTCGTGACCGAACCCAGCGACGCCAGCGGCATCGGTTGCCTCAACCTCGAGACTCAAAATTGGGACTTGGAGATTCTAAAAGCTTTAAACCTCGAGCCGAGCTTGTTCCCGCGTGTTATTCCCTCGAGTTCGGTCGCAGGCGGTTTAAACGCCACCTGGGCACAAGCCACGGGACTTCCCGAGGGCTTGCCCGTGATTGCTGGCGCGGGCGACAACGCGGGCGCAGCCATCGGGCTTGGACTCTCGAGCGCCCGCCCTGGCGTGGGCAGCGTCAGCCTCGGCACGAGCGGCGTGATTTTCTTGCCACTCGAGAAACCGAGCGTTGACCCCGAAGGTCGAGTTCATTTGTTCTGCCACGCCGACGGCGGCTATCACTTTCTGGGCGTGACCCTGGCGGCGGCGGGCAGTTTGCAATGGTTTAAAGATTCGCTGGCAGCCGACACCAGCTTTGAAACCCTGATGACCGAAGCCTCGAGCGTTCCCGCAGGTTCGGACGGCTTGCTGTTCCTGCCGTATCTGGCAGGCGAACGCAGCCCTCACCTCGACCCGAACGTTCGCGGCGCATGGATTGGTCTCAGCCTCGCGCACCACCGTCCGCACCTGGTTCGCGCCTTGCTCGAGGGAGTTGCCTTCAGCCTCGCCGATACGCTCGAGGTCATGCGACCACTCGCGCCACTCGAGAAACTGCTTTCAATCGGCGGCGGCTCAAAATCCGATTTGTGGCTCGGCATTGTCGGCAGCGTTCTTGGGGTCAAACTCGAGCGTCCAGACTTTGAAGAGGGACCCGCTCGAGGTGCGGCGGTTCTGGCGCTCGTGGGCGCAGGAGTTTACCCGAATGTTGCGGCGGCGCTCGAGGCGACGGCGCCAAAATCCGTGGATTTCCCAACCACAGCAGAACCCGCGTACAAGCGGTCACTCGAGCGTTACCGTGCGGCTTACCCTGTGATTAAGGCACTCTCGAGCTAATCGTGAATCTCTTTATGGTGTTTTGATCACCAAAGGTCTAAACTTCAAGTATGGCGTACAGCAATTTCACACTCCCAAACGTGGTTAAACAATTTGGGTTGCACTTGGTCACAACCGAGCGTTTACCCTTAGAGTACACACCAATCGCTCCATCATCAATTTTAAGCAGCAACCTCGAGCGCGGTGCAGATATTGCGATTCAGCAAGCCACCGAGAAGTCAAGAAGCGAATTTATCATTGCACCAATTTTGCTCGAGGTACGTGGAATTGTGGGTCGTGAAGTCTCGGTTTTTAGCGGTGTTGAATTGAACGTGGACAGCGAACAGGGTTTGGTTGGTGTGTGTGATTTTTTGTTTTCCAGATCGACCCAACAAATGTTCTTGGAGACCCCGATTTTGACTGTTGTAGAGGCAAAAAACGAGTATTTCAAACAAGGTATTGCCCAGGCTGCGGCAGAAATGGTCGCCGCCCAAATTCTCAATCAACGCGAAAACAAGCCTCAAGCACGAATGTTCGGGGCGGTCACGATTGGCAACGAATGGCAGTTCTTGCAACTCGAGGATGGTGTTTTGACGGTTGACAACCGTTTTTATGATTTGAATGATTTACCAGAAATCCTTGGTATTTTGGTCGCCATGCTCAGTCAAAAGGTTTCGGGATAGCATTCTCGAGTGCAACTGGGCGGCGTGTCCTGCGGTGACCAATACTCAGACTACGCTCGAGTCAAGCAATTTTAACGGCTCGAGCTTGTTCTTTTAATCCCGCCAAAAATTCTTCAGGCACATTCCCAGCCGTAATCAATAAATTCACTTCCTCGAGCTTGGCAAAACTCGAGAGTGTGTCATGACCCAGTTTAGATGCGTCAGCCAGCACAAAACGTTCTTTGGCAGCATTTATCATGGCGCGTTTGGTTTGCGCCTCGAGCGGGTTGGGTGTGGAATACCCACGGTCCAAGCTGACGCCTGTCGTGCCAAGAAACACTTTGTCCACATGGTAACCCTCGAGCAAACTCACGGTGCTGGGTCCAATCAGCGCAAGGCTGTGATGCCGAACTTGACCGCCCAACAGCACCACATCCCAGTTTGTACCAGTCAACTCGAGCGCAATCGGGACGCTGTTGGTCAGCACGAACAACGATTCAAACTTGCCTTTGATGGCTTGAGCCAGCGCCAGGGTGCTGCTGCCCGCATCCAAAATAATTGCGTCACCCTCGCAGACAAACTCGAGTGCGGCGTTGGCTATCGCGGTTTTTTCGGGTTCTTGCAAGTGGAGTTTTTCCTGAAATGACGGATTGAAACGACTTTTTTGCGTGAACACCGCGCCGCCGTGCGTTCGTTGCAGCAACCCCCGAGCCTCGAGTTCGGTCAGGTCTTTGCGAATCGTCACGAGTGAAACGCCAAATTGTTCAGCCAAATCTTCGACCCGCACGTTGAGGTTGCGCTCGAGCAGGTCAATGATTTGGGTGCGGCGCTCAATGGGCATTTTTGAGACTCCAAGGGGAACTGAAAGAGAAATTGGATCAATGATCTTGGCTCACATTGGAAATCGTTGTGCCGTAGGTGTGCATGGCAATGCGCCCCTACGTTGGAACGCCCAATCAAATGATGGGATTTGTTTGGTTTTCTGATATTTCGATATTTGAATCATTCAAGATGAGGACTTTAACGGTAACTCGAGTGCATTGCCCGTCCAATTGTCTTTGACCCAATCGTAATCAGGATCGTTTTTGACAACGTAATCCCTGGTTGGACCTGCAAGGTAATTCAGAAAATACAAGTTTGTGCCTGGGGCGGTGCTGCCAGGGTGATAGCCTTCGGGCACAAGCACCAAATCCGAATCCTTCGTCACCATGATTTCGTCCAGGTCGGTGTCTTTGGTGTAAATCCGAAACACGCCAAACCCATTTTTTGGGCTGACTTTAAAGTAATAGGTTTCTTCCAAATAACTCGAGCCTTCGCGTCCGTCGTGACGGTGCGGTGGAAAACCACTCCAGTTGCCACTGGGACTGTAAACCTCGAAGACAAACAATTTTTCGGTCTGAACTGGCTCGAGCGAGAGGTGCACGATCTGGCGGGTGACATTCGCGCCGCCGCGCATTTCGGTTTGAAATTCGTGTGGCTGGTACAAACGCACTGGGTACAAACCTTCGGCAGGAGCGCCGCCGATACTGAACTCGAGCGGACTGCTGGCGGTGATGGTGTAACTCGAGTTTGGCGGCAGGTACAGTGCGGTGGGTAAACCCGCAAAAACATTTTTGCGTCCCAAAATCTCAAATTCTTGCGTTCCCACGCTGGCTCGAGCGCCGCCCGAAAGGAACACGATCAATTCTTCGCAATTTTTAGAATCTCCAGAGTACGATTCACCAGTCTCGAGTTTCACGACTTTAAACGACAAATGCTGCCAGCCTGCGTTTTCGGGGGTGACCTCATGCAGGACGCTCGAGTTGGCGTTGGCGGTTCGGTGCAGTTTCATAAGACCTCACTGACTTTGACGGGACGTTTCTCGCGCCAGCTTGTCCGTGCGGCAAGCGCCAAACGCAAGGTGGCGAGGGCTTCATCGACGCCTGGATTGGGCGGTGTGTCGTTTCGCAGACTGGCAAAAAATGCCTCGAGTTGCAATTTGTAGGCGGCTTCAAAACGATCTGGAAAGCAATCAAACACGTCCGCTCGAGATTCGGAATTGGTGAAATGCGTGATGGGTGTTTTGTTCGCGCCCTCGATCACCACTTTGCCGATTGAACCCGCGACCTCGGTGCGAATGTCATAACCCCAATTGGAATGCCTCGAGTTTTCCACCACGCCAAGCACCCCGTTTTTGAAGCGCAACATGCAAACGCTGGTGTCGCAATCCTCGGCTTCAGAAAACATCTCATGTACGAGAACGCCGCCCCAAGCGCTGACCTCTTCGACCTCGCCAATCAAAAACCGTGCCAGATCAAGGTCGTGAACGCTCATGTCCAGAAACATGCCGCCGCTTGGGCGGATGTACGCGGGATTGGGCAGGTAGGTGTCGCGCCCGAGCGCCCGAAACGTCTCGAGTTTCCCGAGGCTGCCGTCATCAATTAATCGTTTGGCGTTGACATAACCAGAGTCAAAGCGGCGCATAAAACCGATCTGACACGGGACTTTTGCGGCATTCACAACTTTGATTGTCTCGAGCGTTTCGGCAATGGTCAACGCAATCGGTTTCTCGCACCAAATCGCTTTGCCCGCCTTTGCCGCCATCTGAATCAAACTGGCGTGGGTGTTGGTCGGCGTGACAATTACCACCGCATCCACATCTGGGCGCTCGATTGCGGCGGCAAAATCCGTGGTCGCAAGCTCGGCTCGAGCCAAAGTTTTCGCGTGTTCTGCAGCCTCGAGGTTGACATCCGCCACCACCACCACGCGCACGCTCGAGATGCCAGCAAGGTTTTTGATGTGCGTCAAACCCATGCGTCCCGCGCCGATAAACGCCACGTTGATCAAAATCACCAACCACCTTGGGCGGTTACAAGCTCGAGAATTTCATTCATGGTTGGCATGGCGTTGGCGCAGGCGTGGCGCGACACCACGATTGCGCCGCAAGCGTTGCCCAAGCGCACGCTCTTAAACCAATCCCAGCCTTGCAGTTGCCCGTAAATAAAACCGCTACCGAAAGCATCGCCAGCGCCAACCGTGTTATAAACCTCAACCTGGAAACCTGGGGCGCTGACGATTTCACCAGATCGCAAATGCACTTCAGCCCCCTTTGCACCCGTTTTCACGACCAGCGCCTTTGGTCCACGCTCGAGAATCATTTTGATATTCGCGTTCAAATCGCCTGTGATTTCGGGCGCTTGAATTTGCGAGTTGACAATTTTCAGTTGGTCCGAAGATGTCAAACCCACCGCGTTGATTTCTTCTTCCGTGCCAATCGCAACGTCCACCATCGGCAATATCGCACGAACTGCCACGCCAAAAGCCCGAGGATCGTGCCATTGATTCGCTCTGAAATCAATGTCCATAAACACTTTTTTACCCAAAGCCTTGGCACGTTCAACCGCGTAAAACGTGGCGCTCCGGCTGGGGTCTTTGCACAGTCCCGTCCCAGAAATCTCGAGCGCCTTTGCCCGCTCGAGGTTCGCAGCAATCACATCATCAATGTTCAATTCAACATCGGCGCAATGTTCACGGTAAAACACGAGCGGCGTTTTGTGATTCGCTTCAATGCCAAGCACCGCTGCGCTCGTTGGATGCCCAGGTTTACGTGGAATCAAGGTCAAATCAAAACCCTCCTGCTCGAGAAAATTGAGAACAAAATCGCCAGTTCGGTCAGTCCCAACAGCCGTCAACAAACCAACCTCGAGTCCCAAACGTTTTACGCCCACCGCAATATTGGTTGGACTGCCACCCACATACGCATTGAAACTCGAGATGTCCTCAAACCGAGTCCCAATCTGATTCGAGTACAAATCAATGCTCGAGCGTCCCATTGTGATCAGGTCAAGCGGTTTGGTGTTCATGCGCAACTCCTTATGGGATTGCCAAGGAGGGCGCAGCTTCTTGACCCTACAGCAGCACCTAACGGGCTTGGGGCGCAAGCAGCGCCCCTACATAATTTCTGAATCATTCCGTGACCTTTAAATACGAACGTTGTTTTTTGATTTTCTCGTCATATTCCGCTCGAGCTTCCTGCACGCCGTTTTGCCCTGAGACTTCAGCGGGTGGCGCATCCCACCAACTTTCAAAGCCGCCGACGCGTTTTTCGGGGTCAACAAAAACGTGAATCACCGCCACGCGATCTGACTTTTTGGCTTCGAGCAGCGCGGTCTTAAATTCGCTTTCGGTGTGTGCTGTCCACGCTCGAGCGCCCATCGCTTGCCCGTGCATGGCAAAATCCACGGGAATAAAAGGTCCATCGTAACGGCTGTTCTCTTCGCGGTAGCGCAGCTCGAGTCCAAACGTGGGGCTGCCTTGGCTGCGCTGGAGGCTGTGAATGCTCTGAAAGCCGTGGTTGTCCACGACGATGATGATTGGTTTCAAACCTTCTTGTACGGCGGTGACAATCTCAGAGTTCATCATCAAATATGATCCGTCACCGACCATCACAAAAACGTCGCGGTTTGGTTCGGCAAGTTTGACCCCGATGGCGGCTGGAATTTCGTAGCCCATGCAGGAAAAACCGTACTCGAGGTGGTAACTTTTGGGGTCGGTGGGTCGCCAGAGTTTGGGTAAATCTCCTGGCATCGAACCTGCGGCGCAGATCACCACGCCATGCCCGCCCGCCACGTCGTTGACCATGCCGATCACTTCGGCTTGTGAGAGGTTGTCTGGTTCTTTGACGGTGCGCAGATCATCAACGATCTTGTCCCATTCGAGTTTCAGATCAGTGATATTTTTTTGATACTCACTCGAGATTTTATGATTCTCCAGATGCTCGAGTAAAGTTTTTAAGGTTCGTTTGGCATCTCCCACCACGGGCAAGGCGTTTTGTTTGTGAGCGTCCATCGCACCCACATTGATGCCGATAAATTGCACGTTTGGGTTTTGAAATGCGCTCTTGGAAGCGGTTGGGAAATCTGCGAGGCGCGTACCAATCGCAATCACAAGGTCAGCCTCTCGAGCCAGTTTGTTGGCGGCACTCGTGCCGAGCGTTCCGACCACGCCCACATTCTGCGCGTGATTCCAGGGCAGCACGCCTTTGCTGGCTTGGGTTTCAGACACCGCAATGCCTGTACTCGAGACCAACTGCTCGAGTTCGGTGTTTGCGCCCGAATACGTCACGCCGCCACCCGCCACGATCAATGGTTTTTTGGCGGCACGAATTAGCTCACAGGCTCGAGCGATCAATTCTGGTTCGGCGACAGGGCGGCGAATCCGCCAGACGCGCTTGGCGAAAAACTCGAGCGGGTAATCGTAAGCCTCAGTTTGCACGTCCTCGCACAAGCTTAAGGTCACCGCGCCCGTTTCGGCAGGGTCGGTCAGAATTCTGAATGCTTCGGGAAGGCTCGAGATGACCTGTTCGGGTCGTGAAATGCGGTCAAAATACCTCGAGACGGGTCTGAAGGCATCGTTGGCGCTGGAATCGCGCTCGAGCGGATGCTCCATTTGTTGCAGCACGGGGTCGGGCAGGTGATTGGCGAAGTAATCGCTTGGAAGCAATAAAACTGGCAGGCGGTTGATGGTCGCCAGTGCCGCACCAGTCACCATATTGGTCGAACCTGGTCCGATGCTGGCGGCGCAGGCATAAGTCTGCAAACGGTTTTGATGCTTGGCGAAAGCCGAGGCGACATGCACCATGCCTTGCTCGTTTTGTGGGCGGTAATGCGGCATCTGCAAATCGCTGCCGTATTCCTCGAGCGCCTGCCCGATGCCCGCCAGGTTGCCGTGTCCGAAAATGCCCCAGACACCCGCAATAAAACGCTGCTCGAGTCCGTCGCGGAGGGTGTATTGATTGGCGATGAAATGCACCACGGCTTGTCCCATTGTCAGTCGAATGGTTTGCATGAATTCCTTTTTAAAGCTGGAGAATTGTGTTTTGGTTGTCGTTGAAGCACGTTCGATTTTAAAAACGAAACCTGATGGAAAGCTTGCACTTTGATCGTCAAGAAGGAAAAAATTCTAGATTTACATGCTTTTATTTTATTGGTTTGCGCTTTCGTTTGTCAAAGAAAAACTTTAAAACGAAAGGATTTACTTTCGTTTGCGAAACTCGAGTTTCAAAAATTGCGTATACTAAAAAATCATGTTCGATACCGCCAGCAATGCCCGCCGTGTGCTCGCACAGCGGTTCAAGCACGCCAATTTTCGGGCGGGGCAACTCGAGGTGGTGAACGCGGCGCTCGGGTTAAAGGACGTGCTGGCGGTCATGCCGACGGGCGCGGGCAAAAGTTTGACCTATCAACTGCCTGCGGTCATGCAATCTGGTTTAACGCTCGTGATCTCGCCGCTGATTGCCCTCATGAAAGATCAAGTCGATGCTCTAAAAGCCAGGAAAATATCGGCAGCCATGCTCAACTCGAGCCAAAGTGCGGACGATCAAGCGGCGATCATGGACAACCTGGCAGGCTTATCGATGCTCTACCTCGCGCCAGAACGCCTTCGCACCCCAGGCTTGCTCGAGACGCTCAAACAACTCGAGATTGCCAGACTGGTCATCGACGAGGCGCACTGCGTCTCGAGTTGGGGTCACGATTTCAGACCCGATTATTTGGCGCTCGGCGAGTTTCGTAAAAACCTTGGCAACCCGCCCGTCACCGCCCTGACCGCCACCGCCACCAGACACGTCCAAGACGACATTGTCAAAGTCCTCGAGATGAACGACGCGACCCGAATCGTGACGGGTTTTGACCGCACCAACCTCAATTACCGCGTCACCAAAGTCCCGGGCGAAAGCGCCAAAAAGGAAGCCCTGCAAATGCTGCTCGAGCGGCTGCCGCGCCCAGGCTTGGTTTATGTTGGCACGCGCAAAGAAGCCGAAGAGCTGTCGGCACTGGTGAACGCAATGGGCATCAAATGCAGCCATTATCACGGCGCTCGAGAGGCATCCGAGCGCGATGCCGTGCAAGATGCCTTCATGAGCGGCAAACTCGAGGTGGTGATTGCCACCAACGCCTTCGGCATGGGCGTGGACAAAGCCAACGTGCGTTTTGTGATTCACTACCGACTGCCAGGCACGGTCGAAGCCTACTATCAAGAGGCTGGACGCGCCGGACGCGACGGCAAACCCTCGAGGTGTGTGCTCTTGTACGACACCCAAGATGCGAACTTGCAGGTTTTTTTCATCAACAATTCCATCCCCTCCGAACTCGAGTTGCGACGCGTTTGGGCGTACCTTCACGCCGCAAGAAACGACAAAAATGAAATCAATCTTCGCCGCGCCGCGCTCGAGCGCAACCTCGAGCTTCCAGATTCCAAATTTCGGGTGATCTTAAGCCATTTGGTGCAACAAGACGGGCTGGAATTGCTGCCCAGCGCGAGCGGGATGCTGCACGCCAGAATCTCGGAGCAACTGCCGAGTTTTGACATGACCGCCCTCGAGACGTTGCGGCTTCACCGTTTAACGCTGCTCGAGGAGATGGAGGGTTTCGCCAAAACACCGCGCTGCCGCCGTCAAATGATCCTCGAGTATTTTGGTGAGGTGGGACTGACTGCGCCCTGCGGGACTTGCGACGTTTGCGACCCGCCCAAGGATTTGCTGACGCCCTGGGATCGCCGAACGCTTGAAGGGGTTGCCGCACTCGACGGCTTGGCTCGAGACAAACTGGTGAAAGCCTTGATTGCCGAGGATGGAAAACTTGCCACCTGGAGCGCTCGAGATGCCGAAATGCTCTTGCAATTTCTCGAGCAACGCGGTTTGATTCTGGGCGCGGGCATCACCGAATTGGCACGACAACAACTGCGCGTCAAAGTTGCCGCACGCACCGTCGCCACCGATCCTGTCTTGGCGACGCTCGAGCTTCACAACGCCGGTAAAAACCCAAGCGAAATCGCGGCGCAACTCGAGACCGACGAATCCACGATTCATAAACGCCTGCTCAAATTGCTCGAGAAAAACGAACTGCAACTCATCAGTTTGGTTACGGCGACCGTGACGACAAAAATTCGAGCCTTTGCGGAGACGCTGGGTTACAGTCCGATTGCACCACTCAAAGCCAAACTCGGCGCCGGTGTCAGTGAATTCGAGATTCAAGCGGTGCGGATTGCAGACCGCGAAAATTGACATTTGGAGCAGCCAACCACCGATCATCGCTCGAGTTTAACTGCCACTCTTGATCTTGTCCTCCAAGGCTTTGCGATCAAAAACAACAAGCCAAAGGTCATTTTTCAGTTCATTTTCAGTGATCTTGATTTCATCGTTGAGTACCTGCAAATTCTTTTTCAGGGCTTCTTCAACCTGTTTGCGTTGCTCGTCGGTGATGTTGGACATCTTGATTTCAAAAAACCGATCTTCGTCTTCCCGAAATTGCCTTAATTTGCCTTCCAAATCAAACCGCCGAATATCGTCGCGTTCGCGTTCCCAGACTTTGGTCTCCACCAGGGCTTCGCTAATATCTGGGCTGACCGGACCAAAAAACTTTCCTTGGTTGGCTTTGATAAATCGGTTAAAACTGGTTTCCATCGTGGACAGGTGCGTGCTCAGTGCTTTTAATGCCTCGTCCGCAAATTCTTTGCCGTCCTCGCGTTGCCCGGAGGTGCCTTCGCTCGAGAGTTGTTTTAAGTCGTCGCTGGCAAGACCGTACTCGCGTTTGGCTTGGTCAAAACCATTTTTTTCGATAAAGTCTTTGGTGTCCTTGCGAACATCGGTAAACAAAATTGCCATGCCGTTGGCTTCGGAATTGACCAACGATTTGTAACGGTCTATCAGTTCGATCAGGTTCTTTTTCTTTTGCTTTAACACGCCCGCCGTGCGCTCACCCAAGTCCAAAGCGATTGAAACCACTTGACCCAAAACCGGAACAAAATTGGCGACGCCTCCGGCTTTGTCCAGCACCCCTTCAACTTTTTCGGCAATGTTTTTCTTGTCAAAAGCCATGCCAACGATCATGTCTTGGATCAGTTTTTCCATTTCTTTGGAGGTGGCAATTTCGGCTTGATCATACGTCCGATCATCGTTGTCCATTTGGGCATTCCATTTGATCTCGAGCTTGTCCGTCCAGTCGTTGAGGTTTTTGTTGAGTTCCAGAATCGTGTCGTGCCGAGTGGCGATGCTTGAATTCTGCATCAGGTCAAGGTATTTGAATTCGCTGACCTTAAACGATTGGTACAACTTGAGAACCGCCGGACTCAATTTGGTCATGTCATTTTCTCGCTCTTCGACTTTCTGTTTGATGACATTGATGCGATCAATAAAATTGACCTTCTGAGCACCTTTTTCTTCGCGCAACAGCCCAAGCAAACCATTAAAACCTTCATTGCGGGCATTGGTGTAATTCAAATACGTTTGAATCAATTCGCCGCGCTGAAACGGGTCGAGTTCGCTGGCTTTGACAGCCTCGTCTTTGAGTTCGGCAAAGCGTTTGTCGTAGCCAGAAGCGAAAGCCAAACTGAGCAAACCAACCAGCAACAACAGCAGTCCCAAACGAATTCGATGCTTTTTCATAACACTCCTTTTAGGCGATCAAAACTTGATTTCAAAACTCGAGGACGCTAAATTCCTTGTTCGCTGATGATTCGCCACGCGCCCTTATCAATGCGTTGCAAAATCCACAACGGATGAACGCTGAGGTCTACAAAAGCGCTGTAGGTATTCTCAAAACGACCAATGTGCCGCAGTTCGACACTGACCTGCTCGATGCGCGGCGCTCCAACAAATTCCGTACCAGCCAAGATCACTTCGGGATCGCTGACAAATGCAACCTGCACATCGAACACTGGCTCGAGCATCAAACGCCGCGAACGCAACCAATCGTCGTTCATGCTGTTGGTGCTGCGCAGCGAGTAACGGACTTGGTTTTTATCGTCAAGCCAAGCCTCGGATTCGGCAAACAAACTGTTCCAGAGTTTCTGATCGCCCCACTTCAAAGCACTGATGAGGGCTTGCATGACCTCTTTGGGGCTGGCATTGTCTTTTGGAATTGCCAGACGCTGCGAACTGAGCGCCGCCTCGCCCGCAAACAGTGAAACACCGTCTTTAACCGCCGTCAAATCGACAAACACCCTGTCCTCAACCAGAACCCCCAGTGGCTCGAGCATCAACCCCGTGGCGGCTTGATCGTTGATGACCAACATTTTGGGTTCATCCAAAATCCGTCCCAGAATCGTGTAATTCTCGAGAAAATCGGGATTGACGGTGCGTTGATAGCGGTCCTGGGCTTCAAAGATTCGTTGCATGGTTTTGCTTTGGCACGCCACAAAGTAATACCCGCGTTGAGCGTCACCGGAACGCAAATAACAGCGGTCACCTTCGCTCACCCAATCGCTCGGTTTGATGACGGGCAAGAGCACCACTTTGCCCACGACTTTGCTTCGATCCTCGAGCGGATTGACCGCCGGAAAGGGTGCAATCGTGTCTTTCTCGAGCTTTTTCTGCATGGCTTGAAACGCTGCCGTGCTGGCATCTTTGATTTGCGCACTGCGTTTCTCGCCCAGTTGTCGGAACTCGAGGTCTTTGTCGGTCAGCGTATAACTTCCCCCAGCCAGAATCTTCAAAACGCTTTGCCAGTCGTTTTCGACCGCAGTCGCAAATGCCCCAGGGTATTTTTGTTTTAAGCTCGCAATCCGAGGTTTGTCCTCGAGCCATTCTTTTAACAAGCTGCGACTGTTAAAGCGGCTGTTCCAGCCAGCATCCAGCACCCGTTCGGCGCGGCGCGTAAAGTCTTCGTACCAACTTGACCAAGCCGAATCAAAGCCGTCTCTCTCGAACTTTACTGGACCGCTGGCGCCAAACATCGGTTTGCCTTCGCTCGAGAAGTTATTTCTTTGCGCCCGCACTGAACCGCGAATCTCGAGGCTTTCCGAACCCTCGCCAGTGCTTTTGCGCCGCAGCACTTTTAAAACAAGTGGGCTGCCATCACGAAAACCCAGCGATTTCCAGGTGTTGCCCTCAGAGATGCCACCAATGCCCAGTTGGGTCATGTTTCTGAGGTACGCGCTGGCGGCTTCTTGACTGGCGGCATCCGTGACGGGTGGCGGACACGCCGTTAAGACGTTGTTGACGGTGGTGATCAAATCTCCAATTTGCAAGCCTGCCGCCCTGAATGGACTGTCCCACTCGAGCCAAGTCACACGGTGACCACATGGCGCACGTTCGGTCACGGTTCGGGTGTTGATGCCGCTCGAGAGAAAATCTGGGTCAATTTGTTCGGTTTGTGCCAGACTGGGCAAGATCGCTGTTGCCACCACCAAAAGAGTCAGTATTGTGATTTGAGGGTAATACTTCATTCTTAACCTCCTGAATTCGATTCATCTTGAATCAAGCTTGGTCACATCACGGTCACAAGATCAAAACGCTCTGTTGAGCACGGCATTTCAGGATTTAGTATCAAATCGGGAGTCTCTCGAGTTGCGACGATCTCCGAATTTTGCAAACCTCAATGACGGCATAACCCAAAGCCCCTCAGCTCGAGCGTGAGTGAATTTAAGATTCGAGAAAGGTTAAACTGCAAACTCGAGCTTCAAGGAGGAACGTATGCTAAAAATTGCGAATGCACCCTGTTCATGGGGTGTGATTGAGGGCATCGAAGGTGACCGCAGCGGTTACTCGAAGTTGCTCGACGAGATGCACGAGACAGGTTATGACGGCACAGAGTTGGGCGATTGGGGCTTCATGCCCACCGACCCTGAAAAACTGAGCGCCGAACTCGAGGCACGAAAGTTAAAACTGCTGGCTTCATGGGTCAGCGTGTTCTTGCACGACCCAGAACGTCACGCGCAAAGTGAAGCCGAGGCGGTGCGCACCGCAGGATTGCTGGCGGCAGTCGGTGGCTCGAGTGCGCTGGTGGTGCTTGGCAATGATCCGTACATTCCGAATCACATCCGAAACATCAACGCTGGGCGCATCACGCCCGAAATGGGCATGACCGACGCGCAATGGGAGGTTTTTGCTGAGGGTGCAAACCGTGTGGCTCGAGCCGTCAAGCGCGAGACGGGCTTGCGAACCGTGTTTCACCATCACATTGCCACGTGGATTGAAACACCAGCCGAAACCACCAAACTCCTTGAGCTAACAGACCCAAGCGTGATGGGTTTGTGCTTTGATACTGGGCATTACAGTTTTGCGGGCGGCGACCCGCTCGAGGGGTTGGAACGTCACAAAGACCGAATCTGGCACGTTCACTTCAAAGACCACGATCCCAAAATTGCCGCCCAATCTCGAGTTGAGGGTTGGACTGGTGTGCAAGCCGTTGAACACGGTGTGTTCTGCGAACTTGGACATGGGAATGTCAACTTCCCTGCGGTCAAAGCCAAACTCGAGTCTTGGGGGTACGACGGTTGGATTGTTGTGGAGCAAGACGTGCTGCCAGGTATGGGCAACCCCAAAGAAAGTGCCAGACGAAACCGTGAGTATTTGCGGGGGATTGGGTTGTAAATCTCGAGCGTTGCGGAAGTCTCGAGAATCCAAAACGCGCTTTAACTTGTGATTTGAAAAATTGTTTTGCCGTGGGGGCGCATGGCAATGCGCCCCCACGTGATGGGATATTTTCGTGTTGGAGCGTCTTAAGGTTTATACCTGCAACAATTTGCCCAACTCGAGCGTCACATCAATCAAGGTTTGAACATCGCTGTCGGACGTGCGGAAGTTAACAAAGCACGGGCGCAAGCAAATTTTGCCGTCCACCAACGCCGATGAAATATAAACCCGTCCATCGTCTTGCATGGATTTCACCAACTCGAGGTTGTGCTGATTGAGGGCGGTTTCGTTGCCCTTTAAACTGGTTGGAACATGACGAAAGGGCACAGTCGAAAGTTGCGGTTCGACCAGCAATTCAAGCTGGCTCGAGCCTCGAATCAGATTGGCGCAGAGTTGCGCTTGGGCAATATTGCGGGCGATGGCGGCGCGGTACTGATCTGCGCCGTGAACGCGCAGTGCCAGCCAAAGTTTTAACGCCCGAAATGGTCGTGAATACTCGAGCGTCAAATCCACAGCGTTGTACGGTTGATGCTCGTCGTGAAGCATGTACGATTCGTCATGGGTGAAGGCTGCCGCAAGGTTGCTGCGGTTTTTGACCAGCACCACACCGCAAGCTTTGGGCAGGTACAACCATTTGTGCGCATCGACCGAAATTGAATCGGCACGTTCCAAACCTTGAAAGCGATCTCGCATCTCGAGGACCGCCGCTCCAGGCAAACCGTAAGCGCCGTCCACGTGCAGCCACACCCCTCGAGCCGCGCAAATGTCTGCCAGTGCCTCGAGCGGGTCGATAGCACCGGTTAAAGTTGTACCTGCGGTAGCAATCACGGCAACGGGGACGATTCCGGCGGCAAGGTCGGCATCAATCGCCGCCGCCACAGCTTCAGCCTTGACCCGATGGTTCGCATCAATTGGCAAACTCCGTACTTGATTCGCGCCAATTCCCAGCACTTCCGCCGCTCGAGACACCGAGTAATGTGCCTCGCTCGAGCAGTACAGGGCACAAGGACGGCTGGCAAGACCAGTTCGCCTCACGCCAGGCAGTGCGCGTTCTCGAGCCGCCGTTAAAGCCGTCAAGTTGGAAATCATGCCGCCACTGGTGATCGTTCCAGCGCCCGACGGAAACCCCAGAAGTTCTGCCACCCACTCGAGCGCCTGACGTTCAATCAAATCCGCACTTTTCGCACTGGTCGCCAAATTGACATCAAAACACGACGCCAGCGCATCCGCCAGCACCCCAATCTCGAGACCGCTCGAGCCGACAAACGCAAAGTAACGTGGTCTTGCCTGCGCCAAACTCGTGTCCAAGAATCCTCGAGCCTCCTCGAGCGCCACCAGCGCGGGCGTGGGCGCACTGCCGAGCGGTTTGGTGGTCAACTCACGCAAAACCTCAGAAATGGCAGGTTCAAACGCTCGAGCTTGATCAAAACTCGACCACGCCTCACCGATGATGTTTGCGGCTTGTTGAATCAATTCGGCTCGAGAAATGTCGAGGGGTAAACTCGGGCGGTTTTGCATGGGACTCCTTGTATGTCTACCCTCATCCCCGACCCTTCTCCCAACATCAGGAGAAGGGAGTTTAGGTTCGCTACACGTTTGGCTCGAGGTTTTTGCTTTTCCTTCTCCCTGCGGGAGAAGGTGGCGAGGTACGAGCCGGATGAGGGCTTTTAGGTGCGCCATAAACCGGTTTTTAAATCGGCATTGGAATACGCTCGAGGTAGGCTTCATTCTGGTCACTCTCGGACTTGATCGCCTCGGCATCGAACCGAAAATACGAACGCGGCGGCAGAATCCCCCAGGTGTTGCTGGTGTGCGCATCGTCGGGATAATAGCGTGGTTCGTGGTCGGGCACGAGTTGCTCGAGGTCGCAAAACAGTTCCATGAAAATGTCTTCCTCGGGCATTCGGATGTAGCTGTACAAATTTCTGGCGACACCGTGCCGTCCAGGTCCCCACACGACAGGTCGAGCGTTTTGCGCCAGATGATCGAGGGCGACGCGCATTTCGCCCCAGTCCACCAGCTCAAAGGCGACGTGGTGAATGTGGTTGTACCCTTTTTCCACGAATGCCAGCACGTGATGATCGGCGTTGACGTGCAACCAGCAGCCTTCGTCACCCACCCAATCCGTCAGACCAAAACCGAGTTTTTCGATGTACCAACTGACGGCTTGTTTGGCGTTGCCGGTCAGGTAATTGACGTGGGCAAATTTGCGCGGATGAAACCCAGGAATACGGCTCGAGTATTGCACCTCGCTGGGGTAACTTGGATTTTGGCGTACTCGCTCGAGCAGCACCACGTTGTTGCCGTCAGGGTCTTGGAGTTTTAGACCAGTGCCGCGTTGTGGAACTTCCACTTCGGTCACACTCAAACCTCGAGTTCGCAATTCTTTCTTGGCTTCCTCGAGCGAGAGTTTTGGTGCAAGTTCGTATGCCACGTATTCCAAACCAGATTTCTCACTCGAGGCAAGGAGCAGCAAGCCGTAATCTTCGTGGCTGCAACGCAAAACCGCGTGATCGCCGTGAATTTCGCCGTGAAGCCCGAGCGTGTGCGACCAACGCGCAAATGCCTCCTCGAGATTTTGCACGCGCAACGCGGCGTGGTGAATGGCGGAAATCAATTTCATCAGAACTCCTTCCTCGAGACGCGACGCTCGGCTTCGTCCTCGGGTATTGCCAAGGCAACATGCAGGGTTGCCGTCGTGACTTGCGGTTGAATGCCAACAGGCTCGAGGTCATCCTTAAGTTCGACAATGCGGTTCTCGAGCCGTCCAATACCATCCACCTCCACCGCGACCAGATCGCCAATTTCGACGGGTCGAGAATGGGCTGGTGTGCCAGTCAGCAGCATGTCGCCAGCCTCGAGTGTAATCAACCTCGAGAGGTCAGCGATTTGGTACGCCACCGAGAACATCAAGTCGTTGCCCGTGTTGGTTTCTTGTACGACTTGCCCGTTGACAAAAGTCCGCAAGTGCAGATTTTCGGGGTCAACATCGGCAGCATCCACCATGACCGGACCCGTCGGGCAGAAGCCATCTTGTCCCTTCACGCGAATCATCGCACCGCGATCTGCGTGACGAAAATCGTGAACGCCAAAATCGTTGACAATCGTGTAACCCTGCACAAAACTCAGCGCATTCTCGAGGGTCGCGCCCTTGCAGCGCTTGCCGATCACCACCGCAATCTCGCCCTCGTAATTGAGGTACTGGCAACCCTTCGGACGCGCCACCGTCGCCTGATGGTGCGAGAGCGAACTGATCGGCTTTAAAAACCAAGCGGGCGAATCGGGCAGTGTTTTCATGTCATATTCCACACACCTCGAGCGGTAGGTGAGGTGTGTGGCAAAAATCTGGCGCGGCATAACAGGGGAGAGGTAATGCGCAATATCTGCCTCGAGTTTTATCCCATTCTCGAGCGTGATGATGCCGCCCGTCGTGCCACCTTCAAGAATTCCCTTGCGAGCCAGTCCATTGTACAAAACCCGAACGTGTTTCAACGTCGTACCTCCTTGGCAGCCTCTTTGTTGTGCTGCAAAATCACTTCGCCGCCGTGAACGGTATAACCAAAACTGAATTTGTAACCCTTCATCATCTCGAGCGGTCGGATCGCGTGCAAATCCTCGATGGTGTTGCTGCCAAACTCGAGCGTCGCATCACCCTCCCAAATTGAGGTGGCTTCACGGTCAAAACCGCCACTTCGCACCAGTTCAAACACATCAGGTTGCAAGCCGTTGTAAGCGGGAAAATGCCTCGAGTTGTACATCGGCGGATCGTTGACGGTCGGACCCGTTTTGGACGGTTCGCGCAAGGTGATGACAGTTCGCGCAATCTCTCGAGAACCCGCCGTACAGGTTGCGCCAAACCTCGAGCCAGCCTCTATTTTCGGTGCGGCTTTGCCCACCGCAAAGGTGCGCGTCATGTGAATCGACCCCAGTTTTTTTGGGAAGCCCTGAATGTGCCCCCGATACATCGCAAAGTCTTTATCCACCCAAATGTACACGCACCTCGAGACGGGTTTCCCCTGGTATTTCGCGCCGACCACAATAAAAAATTCTTTGTACTGCGCTTGAATCGGGTCGGTCAACTCGTGAAAATCAGCGCTGCACGATTGCCAATCGGCAAAAATTGCGGCAACCGCGCCAGGGTCATCCGCAGGCTCGAGTTCGGGGGGCAACAGCGCGATCAC
Source organism: uncultured Deinococcales bacterium (assembly GCA_964247135.1). Classification (GTDB taxonomy): domain Bacteria; phylum Deinococcota; class Deinococci; order Deinococcales; family JAAFIG01; genus JANXTZ01. Next base: position 36,769 of record CAXTTL010000015.1, read on the forward strand.
GGCGTCAGGGTCGGTGCGGTATTCGGCAATCAAAAAATCGCCCGAATAATGCCAGGGCGGGGGCGGCACAAGGCTTGCGCGACCATCTGGCGAGAGCGGGAAGGTGTAACCAAGTGGCGGTTTGCGTGTCATAAGAACCTCGGTAGGGTGCGCCGTGCGCACCGCGTCTTTCACGTGCTGATGGTGCGCGAGGCGCACCCTACAAAATCGCTTTTTGCTTGTATTTTTGATTGCTCGAGATTTTGAAAATAGGATTCAAATTTTATTCGCATTGTCAATAGTTTAAAGATCAAATTATTCAATTCTCGAGTCTCAATTCACCTCAACAAATGCCACATTGATGATCGATTGCAACCGTGCGTACCACGGGTCACGCCCAACCCGAAGGTGCGTGTTGGTCAGAATGCCAACCACGGTTTCGGTTTCTGGATCGCAAACCAATTGGCAACCACTCGCGCCACCATGCCCGAAAGCTCGAGGTGAAACAAGCTCAGAAAACAATCCTGGCAGGGCGGCGGTTTGTACCGACCAACCAAACCCCCACGGCACTCGAGCGTCTTCGGGATAACCTTTCATGCTGGGGTGCAATCCTGGAACGCCGCCCGTTTGGTCACTGGTCATGGCTTTCACGGTCAAGCTCGAGTGAATCTGTTTGTGGTTTGGCATGAAGTGCAAGGCGAATTTCACCAGGTCGCTGGCGCTGGCAACCACTCCAAACGCGGGATGCGCCAACCCTCGAGCGTAAGATGAGTTGTACATTGCACCGTCCGTGTTCTCCGCCATGACCGCTTTCACCCTGGCGAGCCGCGATTCTTGCTCGAGTGGTGGCGCAAAGAACGTGTTCTCCAAGCCCATCGGCTCGAGCACCAGTTCTTGAACGAGTTGCGCGAATGGAATTCCGGTAGCGACCTCTGCAACATGTCCCGCCAGCAAGGAGTTGTAATCGGCGTAACTGAGCCGAGTGCCAGGTTTAAATTGCAATTTGCTGGCGTACAATTCCTCGAGCAATTCGGGCATTGGTGTTTGGTTTTTCAAGCGCTCTTCCATGATCGGGGACTCGTAAATCAAGCCCGAAGTGTGCGTCAGCAAATGCCGCAAACGCACCTCCTCGCGTCCGTCACCCGTAAATGCTGGAATGACGCTCGAGATCAAACGTCCCAAAGTCAACTCACCCATTTCGACCAGCCGCATGACCATCGCCGCCGTATAGACCTTCGAGATGGATGCCGTTGCCCACAAAACATTTTCGCTCGAGGGCAAGTTTGGAGCGGCGTTGCCAGCGTAATGTTCGAGCACCAATTTGCCGTTTTTGGCGACCGCCAGCGCCGCGCCAGCAAAACCGCCCTCGTCAACATGACGCTGGATTAAACTCGAGATTCGGGTCATGCCCAACTCACTTTTAAAGGCAGGTGTTTGATGCCAGAAATAAAATTCGAGCGCAATCGTTCGGGCGTGCCGTTCAGTGCAATGCTTGAGAGTTTGGGCAGCAATTCCTCGAGCAAGATTTTCACTTCGATTCGTGCCAGGTGCTCCCCCAAGCACTTGTGCGGGCTTTTTAAACCAAATGCCAGGTGCTCGTTTGGGTGGCGTTTGATGTTGAACGAGTACGGATGTTCAAATTGCCGTTCGTCGTAATCGCCCGCGATGTACCAGATCAAAACCTTGTCGCCCGCTTTGATGCTTCTGCCCTCGAGCGTCGTGTCTTGAATTGCTGTGCGTCTGAAGTGCATGGTGACCGTTCCCCAACGCAAAATTTCTTCCACCGCGTCATCCATCAAATTTGGATTCTCGCGCAACTCTGCCAGTTGCTCTGGATGCTCGAGCAGCGCCATGATTCCTGCCGTCATGGTGTAGCGCGTGGTGTCCGTTCCCGCCGCAATCAGCAGGGTGAAGAAATTCTTGAATTCCATTTCCGAAAGCGGTTCGCCGTCGCGTTTGGGTTGCAGCAACCTCGAGATCACATCGTCGGTTGGGTTATCGCGCCTGATTCGGGCTTGTTCTTCGGCATACGCAAAAAGCTCGAGGCTGACTGGGCTGCGAAATGGAAGCAAACGGTATTGGTCGGTGTTGACCAAACTGACTGGCGTTTCGGTAAATTCGGGGTCGTCGTTGCCCAAGAGCGCATCGCCTTTTTTGACCAGCATCGGACCGTCCTGATCGGGCGTGCCAAGCATTTTCCCAAGCATCCGCATTGGCAATTGTCGCGCCAAAAGTTCAACAAAATCAAACTCGGTCTGCCCACCAATTTCGTCAATCACACCTCGAGCCAACAACCGAATGCCCATCTCGTAAGACGCGACCTCTCGAGCCGAAAATGGCGGCTGCACCATGCGCCGATATGCCGTGTGCTCGGGCGGGTCCATCTCCATCACGGTTTTTCTCGCCTCGAGTTCATT
>CAXTTL010000016.1:0-38762 GCA_964247135.1 uncultured Deinococcales bacterium
GGATTTCTGCAAGGCAACCGTGAGAGACAAATCATTGAGTGAACTTTATAAACGTTGATATTCTGGATTTGGATTGTCAAGCGTCAAAGCTCTTTCGTTCGGGCTGCGCACACTGGCAAACTGTTCGAGACGTGTTTTCAAAGACACGTAAATGCCGTTGGCAATACTGGACTCGAGTTGTAAATCTGCCAATTGTTTATTGAGACTCGCGTTGTTGTTTCGTAAAGCGATCAGTTTTGGGTTGAGATCGGTTTTTTCGGCACCGATGGCAACCCGTTCGGTCTCCAGATTTTTAATATCCGCTTGAAGCGAGATCGAGCTTTGCAACAAGCCCTGATAGAGAGGATTGATTTCCTGATTTCTAAGCTTGAGGTTGACCAAATCTGAAAACTTAGCTCCATTTTCTGTCGCCTTTGCCAGCAAAGTTGGGTCACTGGTAATTTCGCGTTCCAGAACCAGAAGTTTGGGTTGACCTGCCAGTTGAGTCCGTACCTCCACCAATTTTGAGCTGACAACCGTCAGATCGGTTGTGATTCCCTGCAAACGATTAAGAATGACGCTGATTCTAGAACTCATCGCCGCTTCTTGACCCGCCAAAATTCCCATATCATATTGTTTGTTGAACGCCAGCAAACGGTCTCGAGCGGCGTTGTACTTGATTTGGGCTTCATTCACTTGACGGGTCAATTGTGCACGTACCTGCTCAAGGTTACCGCCCGCCAAAGACGCCGCCTCTGCTCCACTCACTTGGGCGATGACATTCTCGGCTTTGAGGTAATTTGCGGTCTGGGCGGTTTGTTGAACTTGAGCCTGTTTTAGTGCCTGCTGGGCTTGAACAATCAAATTGATTAAATTGGTGCGTTCGGTGACGGCGTTGTTCAATTCGCCTTGGTCAAGGGTCAAGGTGCTTTTTGTGGTGTAGTCCAAGTATCTGGTCTGAGCCAGATCGCGTGCCCGTGTCGATTTCTCGAGTTCATTTGAAACGGTGTCGATTGAGCTTTCCATGCGGACTTTTGGAAGTTTATTGAGTTCAATTAGTGTTTGCTTCATCCATTGATTTGACAGAAAGGCTGCCAAATTGCCCGTTGGGGCTTCCGCCGCCAAACTGATGATTGGAACCAAGACCTGATCGGTGGTCGCCCCAATTTGGGGCTTGGTGAATTTGATTTTGAGAAACTTTTGCAGTCGATCAATATCAAAATCGTTTCCGAGCCATGAGGCTGGTACATCTGGCTGAGCTTGAACCAAGGTTAAGAGTGGCTTCAACACCTGATGGGAATTGGCAATGGCTTCAATTTGTGAGTTGCTAAAACCTTGAACATCGGTGGTTTGAATTTTGGATTCAAATGAAGCTTTGAGTTGGGTGCTTTGCACTGTAAAAGTTGATTCCGCTTTGAAAATCGGAGACATCAAAAACAGGGCATAAACGACCCCCAAAATCGCAAAAACCAGCGGAAGAATCAGTATCCAGCGGAGGTGTTTACGAAGGACAAAGAAAACGTCACGTATTGAAATCTCGTCTTGCACTATCGCTCCTTTAACGCTAAAAACGTCTAAAACCAATTACAAAGCCCGAAGATCATACATCGCCAACATGAAAAACCTGTTCATCTTTTGTCAATCTTTTTAAATCAAACGTTCAGCACTGTAGCATCGATCCACCACTGCGTTTGTGGCGAAATGACCCGGTCTGCTGGAAACAAACCCTGTCCCAATTGCGCAAAAATGCTGGCTTTTCCAGCCCCAGTCACAAAAAATTGTACCGTCCGAGCCGCGTTGATCGTGGTCAATCCCAGGCTGACCCGAGCGACTTGAGGGCTTAAATCTGGGTTGGGGAAAGCTTCGAGCACCAAGGCTGGATTCTCGAGGGTGGTTTGGTTTGGAAACAGGGATGCGGTGTGACCGTCGTTGCCCAGCCCAAGATGGATCAGGTCAAACATGGGCAGACCGTCAAACATGACCTCGAGTTGGGCTTGGTACTCGAGGGTGGCGGCAGTTGCGCCCAGTTCGCCTTTGATGCGGTGAATGTTTTCATGAGGAATGTCGATCTGGTCGAGCAAGTTGGCTCGAGCCATGCCAAAGTTGGAGTCTGGGTGGTCAGGCGACACACAACGTTCATCGCCCCAAAAGAGGTGAATGTTTGCCCAAGGAACGCCGCCCAGTTGCGCCAGAGCGGCATAAACACCTTTTGGCGTGCTTCCACCTGCGAGTGCCACACAAAACCGTCCTCGGGCAGCAATAGTTTGGGTCGCTCGAGTTTTAAAATCGAGCGCCGCCGCCTGATAGAGTTCACCCACGCTGGCAAAAACCTGCTGGTTCATGAGGCTGGAAGTTCGCGCCAAACTCGAGGGAGTCTGTCCGAAGATTCGCCAATGAACGTTACCGCGCGTTCTGGTCCCCAAGTCCCTGCGGCATAGGTTTCTGGGCTGAGGGCAGCATCCAGAAGCGGTTGAATCCAAGCCCAAGAGGCGACGACTTCATCCTCCCTGGGGAACAAACTGGCATCACCGAGCAAGGCATCCAAAATCAGGCGCTCGTAGGCGGCGGGTCCAAGGTCGCCGTTGTCGCGGTAGTTAAAGTCCATCTCGACCACCCGCAAGCTCGAGTCCAAACCAGGAACTTTGGCATCGAAACGCAAGCTGATGCCCTCATCTGGGTTGATGTGCAAAATCAATTGATTGGGCGAGGTTTGCTTGGGGAACATGTTGAGCGGAGGGCGTTTGAAGACAATCGTAATTTCGGTGTTTTTGACGGGCAAACGCTTGCCGGAACGCACAAAGAATGGCACGCCAGCCCAACGCCAATTGTCAATTTCGACTTTGATTGCAAAATAGGTGGGCGTTTTGGATTCGGGAGCGACTTTGTCCTCTTGCAAGTAACCGATCACGGGTTGAGGAGCGTTGTTCTTGTCCAGAATTGAGCCAGCCGTGTACTGACCCAAAATGCTGACCGCCGCCGGATCGGTCAGTGGGCGCAGGGACTGTATGACTTTGACTTTCTCGTCGCGCAGGGCATTCGCGCCCAAGGTAAAACCACCGTCTTTGTAACTCGAGACTGGTGGTTCCATCGCAATTAAGGTCAGGAGTTGCATCACATGGTTTTGCATCATGTCGCGCAGCACGCCAGCCTCTTCGTAAAAACCGCCGCGCCCCTCGAGACCCAGATTCTCGGCGACGGTAATTTGCACGTGATCGACGTAAGTTCGATTCCAGAGCGGCTCGAAGATGGTGTTGGCAAAACGCAGTGAAAGAATATTTTGTACGGTTTCTTTGCCTAGAAAGTGGTCGATGCGGTAAATCTGGGATTCCTTGAAGGCGGCATGAAGCACGGTATTGAGTGATTGTGCCGTCTCGAGGCTGGTGCCAAACGGTTTTTCGACGATGATGCGGGTGTAACCCTGGTCTTCGTCGTTTAAGCCCGTTGCCGCCAGTTGCTCGGCGATGATCGGAAACACACTGGGCGGCACCGAGCAGTAAAACAACCAATTGTGAAAACCGGCAGCCTCGAGCTTGTCGCGCAAAGCTTGAAATTGTTCTTTGCTGCCAAATTCGGTGGTTTGGTAATCGAGTGCGCTCGAGAACCGCAGCCATGCCGCCTCGTCAATCACTCCAACCTCGCTGGACGCCTCGAGCGCCGTGCGGGTCAGTGCCTGATATTCTTCTTTGGTACTGGCTGTTCGCGCCACGCCGATGATCGCAAACTTTTCGGGCATGTTGCCGTCCTTGACCATGCGGTACAGGGCGGGCAGGAGTTTTCGCTTGGTCAAATCGCCACTCGCACCAAAAATCACGATGGCGGCAGGCTCGAGCACGTTTTGAAAAGTCATGGGTTTCCTTTGAAGGGAGGCATTACCCATTATCTTAGCGTTTTTGGAGTGTATGTGGAATGAAATACACCTTTGAGGGCTGCCAGCCCTTAAACTGATGCGGTGAGTGAGCCAAAGCTCGAGACCCTTGAATCCATTTTGAACGCCCCTCCAGTCATCAAACTCGAGGGTGTCAACGTTGAATTCAACGCTCGGGCGGTGCTCAGAAACGTCTCGCTCGAGGTGGCGCACGGCGAGTTTATCGCCATCATCGGACCGAGCGGCGGCGGCAAAAGCACCCTGCTGCGGGTGATCGCGGGACTGTTGAAAGCCAACGGCACGGTCAGTGTTCAAGGGCAACCCGCCGTGGTGTTTCAAGATTACCGTTTGCTGCCCTGGCGCACGGTGCGCCAAAACGTGGCACTGCCCAGGGAATTAAACGGCAAGGGTTTGGCTCCAGACGACGTGCTGAAACAGGTCGGAATGCTCGAGTACGCCAATTTGTACCCGCATCAGCTCTCGGGTGGAATGCGAGCCAGGATTGCGATTGCCAGGGCACTCGCGCAAAATGCTGAGGTGATCCTGTTCGACGAACCCTTCGCCGCTCTGGACGCCCTGGTGCGCGAACGCTTCAACCTCGAGACCAAAAAAATTCACCGCAAAACCGGCAAAACCATCGTTTTTGTGACCCACAGCATCCGCGAGGCGGTCTACCTGGCGGATCGTGTGGTCGTCCTCAAAGACGGCGTGATCGACACGATTCTCGAGACACGAGGGCAAGGACGAATCACCAGTTTCACCGAACCGCTCGAGGCAGAATTGCGCTCAAGGCTCGGTTTGGGCGACAGCACTTTTGTCGAACCCACGCCCAAAGTGGTGCGTTTCCCCTGGGAAATTCTGGGCATTTTGGCGGTCATCAACGCGTTATTGATTGCCTGGAATATTCTTGTGCCGGAATCCAGCTATTTCTTCCCAAGCCCAGGCAAAGTCTGGCGGGCGCTCTTGGAGAACCGCGACAACCAATTTGTCACCGGCACCCTCGAGACGCTGCGCATCACGGGCTTAGGTCTTTTATATTCGCTCGGCATTGGCATTCCCATCGGTTACGCGATGGGCAAAATTCGGGTGCTCGAGCGGCTGCTCTCCCCTTTTGTGGTGGCGCTTCAAGCCGTGCCAATTGTTGTCATCACGCCGCTTTTGGTGCTCGGACTGGGTTACGGCACCAGCTCGAGGGTCTTGATCGCCACGCTGATTTCAATTTTTCCAGTCTTGATTTCCACGATGGTCGGCGTGCGCGAGGTGGACCGCGTTTATAGAGAAGTTTTTAAGACCATCGGCTCGAGCGCCTGGGGAATGCTCTCTAAACTCGAGTTCCCTGGGGCACTGCCCGTGATTTTGAGCGGTTTGCGTAGCACCGCGTCGCTGGCATTGATTGGCACGGTGGTCGCAGAATTCACGCTTTCGGGCGGAGGCGGACTGGGTTATATTGTGGTCAACGCCAAAAATCAGGGACGCTACGATGTCTCATTCGCCTCGGTTTTTGTTTTAATGGCGCTCGGCATCGGTTTGTACGCCATCATTGCGATCCTCGAGCAAATTGCGCTGCGCTACCGCAGGCGTTAACAAAAGCGTCAAAAGCCCCGAATGAAGTCGGCGTGGGCTGCTACAATCTGGGTTGCTCGAGGTTTGGTGAATAGCCAAACGATGAAAATAAGGTCAAGGGCAGGGCGCAGCAAGCAGCGCCCCTACGGTCTGAAACGATCAAAAGGTGCATTTTGAATTATTGGCGTAAAAACTTAAAACCGTTGCTCGACGACGAAATCGGCACGATGTTCACGCAAGCCTCGACCCGCGTGGCGTTGTGCTTTCCCAACAAATACTCGGTGGCGATGGCGTCGCTGGGCTTTCAAGTCATTTACCGCATGTTTAACCAAGAACCAGGTTTTGCCTGCGAACGCGCCTTCCTGCCAGACGATGTGGACGCCTTCAAGCAGAGTGGCGAATACCTGCCGATGCTCGAGAGTGGGAACCCCGTAGGCGGGGCGGATTTGCTGGCGTTCAGCGTCTCGTTCGAGCTTGACTTGACCAACATCATCAGGTTTCTCGAGCTTTCGGGCTTAAACCCCTGGCGCGAGGAGCGCGACGAATCCGACCCCGTGGTGATCGTCGGCGGACCGCTGACCTCGAGCAACCCTTACCCGCTCGCGCCATTTGCCGACGTGATTTGCATCGGTGACGGCGAGCTGATCGTACCGATCATTGCCGAGGCGTACCGTGAAGCATCAACCCGAGAAGAATTTTATGAGATGCTCGAGGGTCGCCCAGGCATTTACCTGCCTGACCGCATGGGTTTTGAACCGATGTGGGCTACTGCCCCCGTCGAAAAACTGCCCGCCTACAGCCAGATTGTCACGCCGCGTTCCGAGCTTTCCAACATGTTTTTGGTTGAGGCGCAACGCGGCTGCCCACGCCCCTGCACCTTCTGCCTTGCCCGAACGATGTACGGACCAAACCGCAACAACGAAGCACAAAACCTGCTGGACTGCATTCCCGACTGGGTGACCAAAGTTGGACTGGTTGGCGCGGCACTGTCCGACTTTAAGCACACCAAATACGTTGGACGTACCCTGACCGAACGCGGCATCAAATTGGGTGTCTCGAGCATCCGTGCCGACACCGTGGACACCGAGCTTGCCCAGATTTTGCGCGACGGTGGCTTGCGCTCGTTTACTGTTGCCAGCGACGCCGCCAGCCAACGATTGCGCGACTGGATGAAAAAAGGTATTTCTGAAGCCGACCTCACCAAAACCGCGCACATCACCAAAGACCTCGGCTTTAGCGGCTTGAAGGTCTACATGATGATCGGACTGCCACCCGAAAACGACGACGATATTACCGAACTGATCGAATTCTCGAGAAGCCTTTCTAAAATTACCAAAGTCGCAATGGGCATCAGTCCATTCGTGCCAAAACGCCACACGCCACACCACGCCGACCCGTTCGCGGGGGTGGACGTGATCGAAAAACGCTTCAAACGCATTCAAAAAGAATTGCGCCGCGACCTCGAGCTGCGGAACGTCTCAGCAAAATGGGCGTGGGTCGAAAATGTTATTGCGAGGGGTGGTCCAGAGATCGGACGCGCCGCGTACCTTGTCAAGGACTTTGAGAGTTACAGCTCGTGGCGCAAAGCGCTCGAGGAAATCGGTTGGAAAGACGAATTTGCTCAGAATGTTGTGACGCTCGAGCAAACACCAGGACAAGTCATTAAACCCGACGTGCTCGAGATGCCACGGGCGAACATGACCGATTTCATGGTGGCAAGCGGGGATTGAAACTCGAGCATCGAAACCTTTTTAAACCCCATCTTCTCGAGACTTTTCACTGCACAGTCATGCTCGAACCTGATAAGCTCTTTTGAGATGGCTGAAATCAAGGCAAAACAAGTGACAAATACGCTCGAATCGGCTCGAGCCGATTCGGCTTTGTTGCTGGCTCGAGTCACCCCTCAAGGGCGGGTATTGATGCGGGGTTTGCACGCCAGTTTTGTCGAGCTGACCAAGCTGGCGGCGCATTTGGCTGGTTTTGACTTTGATGGTTACATTCTGGCACTCGAGCCTGATGACAGCGTTTGCGCGATGGCGTTGTTGTTTGAAGGCAATTTGGTTTGCGCCAGCGCCATCAACGATGGTCATACGCTGTGGGGTGACGGTGCATTGATTGAACTCGCGCAACGTTTTACCTCGGGTGCGGTGCTCGAGGTGAGTGCGCTCGAGCGAGATTTGATTCACACAGTTTGCGGTCTGTCAGATCGGGTCTGGCGCGTGCAACCTGGCGACAATTTTTCTGGCATTCGCGGTCTGGGCGACGGACGCGTGGCGTTGTATCACGATGGCAGTATTTTGGCGCACATCAAAGCCAATTACCGCGAGACTGGCGCATTTCCAGCACCGCTTCGACCCGCGCATTTGACCCTGCCCAGGGTCGTTGGCGCCTGGGCGACCGAACGATACGGTTTTACCCTGCGCGGACGCGATGCCGTCAACCCAATCACCGACCATTACAACCGTGCCAGAGCCGCTTACGGCAAACCCGCGCTCGAGGTTTTGGGACAATTGGGTCGCGGCAAAACCCCGCTCGAGGTGGCTCAGACGCTCGAGAAAGACATCGCAGGTCTTGAAGGTTTGGTCGAAACGTTTGTGCGTGAAGGATTGTTGCACCGTCGGCGCGATCCTGACATGTAAAGCAAAGCTTGAGAAGTAGTAGGGTGCGCCTTGCGTACCGTCAGAGACGTGTCTTTGGTGCGTATAACTTCGAGCTTCAGGGGCTTTGGTTCATTTCTCAAGGGTTAACGTTTTTGTTCTGAAATCCCAAAAACCATGCTCCTTGAATTCAAAACGAGGCTCGAGGATTTTCAACCCCTCGAGCCTTTTGGTTGTTGCCAATGTTTACTTCAGCCCAAAAATTCCATCAATTTTCTCGAGCACATCAGCCTCGAGCTTCACGCCTGAACCTTTGAGGTTTTCGGTGATTTGTTCTTCTTTGGTCGCCCCAACAATCGCGCTCGAGACGCCCGTTTGACGCAGCACCCAAGCCAAAGCCAGGGTCGTGCGCGAAATCCCGAGTTCGTCGGCGATGGGTTTGAGTTGACGCACTTTTTCAATGATTTCTGGGGTGCGCAAATCCTGCCCGATCTTGGTGCTCGAGAGTCTTGCGCCTTCGACTTCGCCAGCGTCGAACTTGCCGGTCAAAACGCCCATGCCAAGTGGCGACCAGCAGACCAGTCCAATGCCGTGTTTTTCGGTGACGGGCAAAATCTCGGTTTCGACCCGAGTACGGTGCACCATGCTGTAATGCGGTTGCTCGGTCACGGGCGCGACCAGACCGTTTGCTTTGGCGATACCGACCGCCTCGGCAATTTGCGCACCCGACCATTCGCTTGTGCCCCAGTACAAAATCTTGCCTTGGTGCACAAGGTCGGTCATGGCGTTGACGGTTTCCTCGAGTGGCGTCTCGAGGTCGTAGCGGTGGCAAAAGTAAATGTCGAGGTAATCGGTTTGCAGGCGTTTCAGGCTGCCCTCGATGCTTTGCATGATGTGTTTTCTCGAGAGACCGCGTCCGTTCACATCCTCAGAAAAGGGCCAGTAGCATTTGCTCGAGATCACCAGGTTGTCGCGGTCAAATTTTTTCAGGATCGCGCCCATCATCTTTTCGGATTCGCCACGGGAGTACACGTCGGCTTGGTCAAAAAAGTTGACGCCGCCTTCATGCGCGATGTCGATGATGCGTTCGGCAAGTTTGGCATCTTCGATGCTGCCGCCGAAGGTCGTCCAACCGCCGAGTGAGATGACTGATATTTTCATGCCAGTGTTGCCGAGTCGTCTGTATTCCATAGGCGTTCAGCCTAACGCCGCAACACGTTTTTGGCTTGCATTCTGGGGAACAAAACTCGAGCTTCAACGTTTTTTCAGGCGCAGGCTTTCCCAACTTCCGTCACTCGCCCAGCCCCCATCGACCGAGAGGTTGTGACCGTTGATAAAACCCGATTGCTTGCCGTCCGCCAAGAATGCCACGGCTTGTGCGATGTCGTCGGGGCTGGCGTAGCGTCCCATCGGCACCCGACCTTCGATGTCGGCGTGGCTGTACGTGCCAACCCCAGTGTCTTTGTGATCCATTTCGGTCAAAACCCAACCAGGACAAACGGCGTTGACCCGCACCCCTCGTCCGCCCCATTCGGCAGCCAAGGTTTTGGTCAAACCGATCAGACCGTGTTTGCTGGCATTGTAGGCGCTGCGATCACTGACACCGAGCAAGCCAGCAACCGAGGCAATGTTGATGATGCTGCCCGCACCTCGAGCCAGCATGTGCTTGCCAAATTCGCGGCAGAGCAAAAAAGGTGCGGTCAAATTCACGTTGATGACCTGCTGCCATTCTGATAACGTGATGTCTTCGGCGGGTTTGATAAAACTGATGCCCGCGTTGTTGACCAGCACATCGGCGCGACCAAATTTTTCCAGGGTTCGCTCGAGCATGGTTTGCACCACAGATTCGCTCGAGATGTCGCCCAACACCACCAGGCATTCAGCATCACCCAACTTCTCGAGCGTCTGTTCTGGGTGACGCAAGTCGTTCAGCACGAGATTGAAGCCTTTTGCAGCCAGAACTTCAGCGGTGCGTTTGCCAATACCTTGGGCTGCGCCCGTTATTACTGCGACTTGAGTTTCGGTCATGGTTAAATCTTGACACGAATCCAACTCGAGCGGCGCGTCTTGGTTGTAAAAAGCTCGAGTGTGGTTTTAAGCCGAGTTTAACGACCAGTGATTTGGCGTTAGCGGCAAAAGTGTGTTGACCTTGGTTTGTTCAAAGTTTTTCTTTAAACAAAGTTTATTGGTAGGGTGCGCCTTGCGCACCGTCAGTCACGTGCTCATGGTGCGCAAGGCTACAGTTTTGGAATTTTTGAAAGAAACATTCTGGTTTCTCGAGGGGCAACATACTTTTGGGGGTATCCCAACGATTTGTGCAAATGGTTTGCAGTCATGATTCGGAATTGTAAATCTTCTCGAGATCAATTTGGTAATGGTTGGCGAGCGCTATCAAACAGTTCAGGACATGACTGATTTCTGTGCCGAGACGTTCCAGACTGGGTTCTTTTTGTCAGTGTGCTTTTGAACCAATCCGTCCGAGCAAGGCAACTTCTTGCGCAACCTCGCCAAGTTCTTCGGTGGCGGCAAGCATAAATTCTGCACCGCTAAAAGATGAATTATTCATTTTCCGCACTCGAGTTTGCAATTCCGAGATCGTCATGATTCACCGCCGCTCGAGCCAAGCCGAACGCTCGAGGCTGTAATGCGCAAAATTGTAATGCCGCGTTTCGACGCTGATGCGCTCGAAAACAAAACCGACTTTTTCAAAAGCTTTTCGGGCACGGGCATTGTGCTCGAGGGTTTTGAGGCGCAGTCGCTCGAGTTTGAGCTTACCAAATGCAATCTCGAGGATGCCTTTCATGGCGTCTGTGCCGTAACCCATGCTCCACAAGGTTTTTTCGCCGATCAGTATGCCCAGTTCGCCTCGGTACGGGGTTTTGACCGGCTCGAGGTCGTAAATTTCAACGCTGCCGATGAATTGATTTTGAAGGGTATAAATGCCGTATCCTTGGCGTTCGCCGCTGCGTTCCTCACCCATGACGACGCGTTTGAACAGCCACAACGGCATGTACATTGGACTCGAGCCGTTTAAGAGCGCGATTTCTTTGTCCCGAAAATAGCGGTAAAACAACTGCCAATCGCGCGGGGTCATCTCGAGCAAGGGCTTTAAGAGCACTTTGCCGCTGATGATTGGTGGTGTTTGTGGTGGCGGGACACGCATTGGTTACAGTCTATGCGATATCTGGTTTGGGGATGCAATCCAGCCAAATCTTCTGAATTGTTGTCTTGAGAAATGCTGCATTGCAAAATCAAAGGATCAAATTTTGTGCTGCAAGCTGAGCTGGTCTTGTTTTAATAGACGTCTTGACAATATCTGTTTTAACAAGTATTGTTTTGACAGGTTTTCCAAGAAGATATTTCACTGCAAAATTTCATCATCAAGTTCAATCCAAAAACACCGCCAAGCCCATGAGCAACTTAAAAAATCAAGCTCGAGGGGCTGTGATCCACAATTTGTTTTGAAACACGGTCGCCAATTCAAAAAGCGTTTCGTATTTTCAAGATTTTTGAATTGCTTTCACTTTGGTCGTTGCAGGCTCGAGCAGTTCAACCCTTCGCCCTCAAGTCAACAATTCATTAAGGAGAAAAACATGCAACGCAAACACATTCTTCTGGCATTCGGAGCCGCCCTCGCCACCACCTTAGCCGTCGCCCAAACGGGTCCGCTCGAGAAGGACGGCAACGGTCAGACCATCCCCGAGTTGTATCAGGCAGCACTTCAGGAGGGCGGAGCGTTAACCGTTTATGCTGGCGGCGACGAGAAGAACCAGCAAGACAGCACGATTCAAGCCTTCAAAGCTGCCTTCCCGAACATCAATCTGAATTTGACGGTGGATTTGAGCAAGTACCACGACAGCAAAATCGATCAAGAACTTGCCGCCAAAGACCTCAAAGTCGATGTTGCGATGTTGCAAACCCTGCACGACTTTGACCGTTGGAAGTCTCAAGGCGTGCTTTTAAATTACAAACCCGTCGGTTCGGATCATGTGCCCGCCAAGTTCAAAGACAAGGACGGCTTTTACACGGGCATGACGATTTTCAGCTTCTCGAACGTCTCAAACAGCGACCTGGTGAAAGCCGAAGATGCCCCTCGAGACGCCACCGATTACCTTGATCCAAAATGGAAAGGCAAAATTGTTCTGACCTACCCCAACGATGATGACGCCGTGTTGTACGAGTTTTACAAGATCATTCAAAAGTACGGCTGGTCGTACATGGATAAATTAAAGACCCAAGATGTCCAGTGGGTTCGCGGCACCGCCACACCATTCACGCTGCTGTTGATGCAGAAAAAAGCGGTTTCGTTCACGACCTTTGCGCCCTTGGTTGCCCAACCTGGTCTGAGCGTGCGCTACACGATTCCAAAAACGGATTCGTTCTTGACTTGGGCGCAAACCGCCGCCATTTTCAAAGCCTCCAAGCACAAAGCCGCCGCAAAACTGTTCCTGGCATTTTTGCTGACCCAACAATTCCAAAGCTATTCGCCATTCTGGTCGGTGCGTGATGACATGCCAAATCCAAAAGGTTACAATGCACTCTCGAGTTACAACACCGATCACAGCGATTTCAAAAACTTTATGAAAGACCGCGTCAATGCCGAGCGTTTCCGCTTTCAAATCGAGCGTTACATCGGTCCAGCCCAAGGACTTTCACCGCTCGAGGATGGCATTTAAGCCGTATCACTTTAAGTCATTTGATCCCCTCGAGAACCCGAGGGGATTTCTGAATTTGAAGGGCGTGGCAGCAGATTTTGATTCAACGAAAAATGTGTTGACAACATTCGTAATGACAGATATTGTTACAACGGTTATCAGAAAAACCCAGTCTGATACCAGGAGCAAGAAAATGACCAGCAAATCAAGCAATGCGCCAAAAACCAATCCCCAAAAAGTCAACAAAGACCGAACCAAACTCGAGAATGATGTGGTCATCAATCTTGCACGCCTGTTGACCGAAAATGCAGATGAAATGTCAGCCCTCTTTGCTCATCATGGTTTGAGCGTGGCACACTTTAACGTCTTGAGGATTTTAAGAGGTGCCAAAAGTGACGGCTTGCCTTGTGGCACGGTTGGAGAGCGTCTGATCAACAAAGAGCCAGACATGACCCGTTTGCTGGACCGAATGGAAAAACAAAATTTGGTGATACGCACCAGGGACCAGACAGATCGGCGCATCGTGACGGCTCGAATTACCGAACACGGTCTAGCGATTCTCAAAGCCCTCGATGAGCCACTCGCCAACTTGCTGCACCAACATTTTGGGCATGTTTCCAGTCAAAAACTCGAGGCTTTGCTCGAAATGATTCAAGAATTGCGCCAACGCCCGAGCTAAAATTTGATTTAATACTTGTTTTAACAAGTGTTGTTTTAACAAGCTGTCACCCATCGCCCTTATTCCCAAGCTTCAAAAAGGAGTTTCATGAACATTGTATTGTGGATCGTTTCCGCCCTGACAGCCCTCGCCTTCCTCGCCTCTGGCGCGATGAAACTGACGCAACCCAAAGAAAAAATGGCAGCCCAAATGAAATGGGTCGAAGATTTTAGCCAAAGCACCATTCAGGGCATTGGCGCACTCGAGGTGCTGGGCGCAATTGGTCTCATTTTACCGCGAGTGTTGAACATCCTGCCCTGGCTCTCGAGCCTTGCCGCCATCGGTTTGATCCTGACCATGATTGGCGGAGCGCTGGTTCATATTCGCCGCAAAGAACCCATCGTGCCAAATGTTGTGCTGGGTTTGCTCAGCGCCATTTCCTTGTATGCCACGACCCAAGGCTAATCCCAAAACCCATCTCGAGTTCAAAAGGAAAATCACATGACCCAAGCAACCGCCAGCAAAAACAATGGTTTCAACATCGCCCTCTGGATCGTTCAAGTCTTACTTTTCGCGGCATTCAGCATTTCAGGATCCATGAAACTCACCGCACCCATAAGCCAGCTCTCAAGCACCCTGCCTTGGACGCCAGAGGTTCCTGAAATGCTGGTACGCTTTATTGGTTTGGCTGAAGCTGCGGGCGCTCTGGGCTTACTGCTGCCTTCAATCAGCAAAATCCAACCTCAACTGACCCCGCTCGCCGCCATCGGACTGGTCATTGTGATGCTGCTCGCCGTGGCGTTTCACATCGGCAGGGGTGAAATCTCGATGATCATGCCGAGCCTGATTCTTGGACTGCTCTGCGCTTTTGTGGCTTGGGGTCGTAGGCAAGTGCCAATTCTGGCTCGAGCTTAACTCAAAGGAAAACCTGATGTTTGAGTTCACCCCCAACCCTCAATTGTTATCGTTTGAATCCCGTTTGGGCGCGGTGCATATCGCCGTGACCGACGCTGGGCGTGCTCGAGAGTTCTGGACGAACACCCTGGGTTTGACCGAACTCGGGTCAAGCGATGACACGATTCGACTGGGCGCAGGCACGGCAGAATTGGTGGTCTTGCACCCAAACGTCAAAGGCAGCGTCGAACCGCGCCGCACGGGCTTGTACCACCTCGCCATTCACTTTCCAAACCGCAAAGAATTCGCTCGAGCCGTGGCACGGTTGTTTAAGCTGCGCTACCCGAATTCGCCCACCGATCACACCATCACCCAAACCACGTACCTGTCCGACCCTGACGGCAACGGAATCGAATTGACCCTCGAGACGCCAGAGCGTGGCGGCACGGTTTGGCTCAAAAATGGCGACCCCGCCATCCAAACCAGCGACGGCAGAATCGTCAGTCCAGTCGAACGCCTGGACGTTGCGCCCTTGTTTGCGCTCCTAAACTCGAGCGACGATTTACAGCAAGCCGTCCCTGCTGGCACACGCATCGGGCATGTTCACTTGCATGTGCGAGACAAAAATGTCGCCACGGCTTTTTACCGCGACCTGATCGGTTTTCGGGTCTTGATGGAAATTCCACAAATGGGCATGGTGGACTTTGGACTCGAGCAAAACAGCATTCCGCACACCCTGGCGATCAATGCCTGGCACGGCGCGAATGCACCAACACCTTCGGCAAATACGGCAGGCTTGAGGCATTTTACGGTTCATGTTTCCCAGAGCGATTTGATTGGCGTCATCACGCGTTTGGAACAAGCCAATTGGAAGTTTGAAACGCTCGAGCGCGGGATAGAGGTGCGCGATCCATCCGAGAACGCGTTGCGAATCTTGGTGTAAAAAAACTCGAATTTTCGGCAGCTCGAGCATTCTTAAGAAAATCCAGCTTAAAACCAACTCAAGTTCAAACTTTCCTTGAACCTCGGCTCGAAGTTCACTTTTTGCCAGTCCAGAACAAGCTTTCAGCCCAACAGACAGCGTTTCACTCAGGAAGTGCTCAATCAGCAATCATAGACTTTTCATCATGGCAGCCAGCCCACGCATTTTGATTGTCGAAGACGACGCAGGCATTCGTGAATACCTCGAGCTTGGACTGGAATTTGAAGGTTTTGAAGTCTCGAGCGCGGGCGTGGCATCCGAGGCGTTGCGTCTGTTTGAAACCAACCCGCCAGACATCGTGATTCTGGACGTGATGCTGCCAGGTTCGGACGGTTTTCATGTGCTCGAGAACATGCGGCTGCGCTCGAGGTTGCCCGTGTTGATGCTGACCGCCAAAGACGCGCTCGAGGATCGGGTGCGCGGTTTGACTTTGGGCGCGGACGATTATTTGGTGAAACCTTTCGCCTTCCCAGAATTGGTGGCTCGCTTGCGTGCCGTTTTGCGGCGCACCCGTCCCGACCTCGAGGAAGTTCTGACGTATTCGGACATCAGCGTGGACTTGCGTTCCCGCGAGGCGTTCAGGGCTGGGGTGTTGCTCGAGTTGCGTCCCAGAACCTTTGATTTGCTCGAGTTTTTACTGCGTTACCCTGAACGCACGTTGTCCAAAGAGGTGCTTTTAGATGGTGTCTGGGGTAAAGAATTTTTGGGCGATGAAAACGTGGTCGAGGTGTACGTGGGGTATTTGCGCCGCGCTTTGGGCGAACCGCTAATCGTTCATACGGTGCGCAGCGCCGGGTATTTGTTAAAAGTTCGTCATGAGTAACTGGTTTATTACCCATGAATAACTGGTTTATTACCCATGAATAACTGGTTTTTATCCATCAACAATTGGTCGTTGCGCAACAAGCTCTTGTTGGGTTTGCTGGTCGTCAACCTATTGGTTTTGATTCCAATGGGTGCAGTCTTGTACTGGCGGGTGCAAAATTATGCCGAGGTGGATTTGAATCCATCGCTCGCGCCCAGGATTCAGCAGTTGTTCAAAGAATTTCAGGTGGTGCAATCTGGATTTGGTGAATTCAGGATTTTGCGACCACCAAGTTGGTGTACGCCCCGCGACAACCTGATTACGCCCTTGCCAGGTTTGCTCGATCAGGTGCGTCCAGAGTTGATTCAAGAATTTTGCAACTCGAGTTATTCACTCGATACCCAGGTTGTGCTGAGCGTGATTAGCGCCATTGCCGCCCGAGAAACGGTGTCCGATTTGCTCACCAGTTTACGTGGAACGTATTTGATCGGGGCGGCATTGCTCTTGCTGCTGGCGACCGCCGTCGGTTTGGTGCTGGTCAATCAGGGTTTAAGACCCCTGGAACGCATTTCGGCTCGAGCCGCGCAACTCAAATCCGATTCGCTGTCCGAACGCCTCGACGTGCCTCAAACCGGCGATGAGGTGCAGCAGGTGGCGCTCAGCATCAACGCCATGCTCGCCAGGCTCGAGGCTGGTTTTGCGCAGCTCAAACTCGAGGAATCACGCACCAGGCAGTTTGCCGCCGATGCCTCGCACGAACTTCGCACGCCAGTCACAGCGCTGCAAGGTTATTTAGAATTGCTGGCTCGAGCGCCCGACAACGCCGATACCAGGTCGCGTTTGTTGGCTGCCAGCCGCCGCGAATCTGAGCGCATCAACCGACTGATCGCCGATTTGTTGACCATCACGCGACTGGACGCCGGCGAGTCCTTGCAGTTGCAAAACCTCGCGCTCGCACCCTGGCTCGAGCATTTTGCCGAACGCGTCCGAGATTTTGCGCCAGAGCACCGCATTTTGGTCAACCTCTGCAACCTTAGCCCGAATTTTACGCTGCCCGTCGATGCCGAGCGGCTCGAGCAAGCATTGTGGAATTTGGTCTCAAATGCCGTGAAATACGGCGATGCGAAAGTGCTGGAATTGTTTATCACAACCAATCAAAATTCGCTCGAGATTGGCGTTTTTAACCCAGGCGCCGCCATTCCGAGCGAAGTGCAAAGCCGTCTGTTCGAGCGTTTCTACCGTGCGCCCAGCGCCTTTGACCGTGGTTTGAAAGGCGTGGGCTTGGGCTTGAGCATCGTGCAAGCCATCGCCACGGCACATAAAGCCAGCGTTTTTGTGCGCAGTCCGATTGTGCGCCAAGGATCAGTCGGCACCGAAATTGGAATTCAATTTCCGAGGGTTTGAAATGCGCCCCTCAAAGCTTGAACATGACTTTTTTGCCCAAACGATGAAGTCGAACATCAACCTCAAAACGCTCCGTCCCGAGGCTCGAGTAACCTTCAATCGCCAGTTTCATCATGCCGCCCTCTTTGGGAATGATGTTGTCCCTGAAGTTTTGCAAGGTCGTGTCGCTCAATTCCGTCAGCCATTCCTGGTAGCTGTCAGACCCGAGCACGATTTTGCTCTCGCCCGGGGCAATCACAATGCTGCGTTCATTCATGACGCGGTGCTCGGTGTTGGCGCTGACAAAACCGACTTTGGAAACGTACAGGTGGCTGGGTCCAAAATTAAACAGCAAGAAATGCTCGAGCGTTTCCAAATCGGAGGGATTCACGGGACTTCCCAGCAGCAAGGTTTGACCCATGTGGCAAAGCACCAGACGTTTTGGATTCATGAAGCTAATTCTACGCGATCAAGCTTTGTTTTTCGAGGGTTAAGAACCAAGCAACTCGAGCGTGACTTTTAAACCGTGCGGCACAACATTCTCGAGCAGCAAACGACCGCCGTGGGCTTTCATGATATTCTCCACCACCGCCAAACCCAAGCCGCTGCCGTAGGCTTTGGTGCCTGGAGCGCGGTAAAACGCCTCCGAGGCTCGGGTGAGGGCGGCGGGTTTGATGCCTGCGCCCGCGTCGGTCACGCTGAGCAAAACCTTGCCCGCGCCCTTCTCGAGCTTGACCGTGATTTCGCTGTTCGGCGCGTGTTTGATGGCGTTCTCCAACAAATTCTCGAGCGAGCGTTCCAGTAAGATTTGATTGCCCTGAACAAGCAGTGAATCCAAACCGATATAGCTCGCGCCGCGCGATTTGGCGATGGTTTTTGCCAAGTCTGCCAGGTCGATTGGACTGAGTTCGGCGCGTCCCTCACGCGCCAGCACCAACAGCGCCTGACTGAGTTTGGTCATGCGTTCGACCTGATCCCTGGCGGTCTCGAGCGCCTCATCGGCGGTCGCCCAACCTTCGCGCTGCGCGTCCAGTTGCGCCCGCATGGCGGTCAGTGGCGTGCGAAACTCGTGCGCGGCGGTGCGGGTAAACCCAATCTCGCGTTCCCTGAACCCTTGCAGCCGCTCGAGCATCTGGTTAAAGGTTTGACTCAAGCGCTCGAGTTCACCCTTGCCCTGACGGGCTGGCACGCGCTGCGTCAGGTCGCCAGAATCGGCAACGTGCTGGGTTGCGCCAATTAAATTCTCGAGCGGCTGCAACGCGGCGGCACTGAACAACCAGGCGGCGAACGCGCCCAGCAAGGAAAAAAGCGGCACGGTCAAAAACAGTGATTGTAAATAATTTCGCACGCCGCGCTGCTGGTCTTCGAGGTTGATGACCGCCTCCAGGCGTAAGGACTCGCCCAAATCGCGGCTGGCGGCACGCCACTGACCGACGGTGAGCATGGAGTTTTTGGGAATTTGAATCTGGTCTGGAAATGCCTCTCCAACCGTGGCAATCGGAACATCATTTTGCAGCAAACGCGCCCTCAACAACCGATTGCGCGTCTCGAGGTTGCGAAACATGATTGGGGGCGGCGCTGACTGGTTGTCGGCATGATCTCCAAAGCGTCCGCCTTTGGGTCCCATCATTGGACGGTGCGTGACATCATCAAAATAGTTTGACAGTGCCTGATCGACCTCGAGCAGCCCAAGGCGTTCAAAGCGCTTGTAACCCACGACCCCCTGCGCCAAAACCGCCAGCGCAATCAAAACCCCAATGAACACGGCTAAACGAAGCCTTAAACTCATGAAACCTCACCCATCTGATAACCGTTCTTGAAACTGCGCACCACGTCCGCCGCCAGTTTTTCACGAAGGCGGTACACGGTCACCTTGACCACGCTGACCGACGAGGCGGCTTCGCCCCAAACGGCATCGAGCAGTTCTTCGGCAGAAAAGATTCTGGACGGCGACAGCGCCAGACGCTCGAGCAACGAGAATTCTCGGGCGCTCAACTCGAGCCTGACCCCAGCCAGCCGCACCTCTTGGCGCGTCAAATCGATCTCGAGCGAACCGAATGTCAACTGGGTCGAACGCGTTTCGGTCGGGCGGCGCAACAACGCCCGCACCCGCGCCATGACCTCGAGCAACTCGAAGGGTTTGACCACATAATCGTCGCCGCCGCCGTCCAAACCTTGCACCCTGTCGGAAAGCGTGTCCCTGGCGGTGAGAAACAAAATACTGCCCTTAAAGCCTGCCGCTCGAGCCTCCTCTGCCAGCATGAAACCGCCATCCTCGTACTCGTGAAGGCGAACATCCAAAATCATCAAGTCCGATTCCACCTCGAGCATCAATTCGCGGGCGGATTCCACGTCCCCAGCCAGCCGCACCTCGAGTCCCTGGGCTTTTAAAGCCCGTTGCAAGGGCATGGCGATGGCAGGTTCATCTTCGACGAGTAAAACACGCATACAATCCAGACTAACGCAAACTGGTAACACCCGAGTAACAACAGCGCTGTTACCGACCCGTTACCAAAAATCTTTAACCTTTTTTCAGTGCTCGAGCTTAACATCGAGCAAAGGAGGATTTTATGAAGAAATTTGA
Organism: uncultured Deinococcales bacterium; assembly: GCA_964247135.1. Classification (GTDB taxonomy): domain Bacteria; phylum Deinococcota; class Deinococci; order Deinococcales; family JAAFIG01; genus JANXTZ01. The sequence continues at coordinate 19,966 of CAXTTL010000016.1, forward strand.
AGTGCTAGAGGATCACGAAGACAACGACGACGAAATGGTGGGAACGCTGATCTCGAGGCGCACCGCCCTGCGCTTGTTTGGCGGCGCGGCGGGTGCGGGAACCTTGCTGGCGGCGGGCAAACTGGCAGGCGCAAACGCCCAGACCAGCAGCTCGAGTAGCGCCTTGCCATCCTGCATCGTGCGCCCCGCCATGACCGAAGGTCCGTACTTTGTGGATGAAAAACTCAACCGCAGCGACATTCGCAGCGACCCCGCCACCAAAAGCGTTCGACCTGGAGCAGCCTTGCGTTTGACCTTTCTGGTCTCGAGTGTCGGCAGCAAAGGTTGCGCCCCGTTAAAAGACGCGATGATCGATATTTGGCAGTGCGACGCCGCCGGCACGTACAGCGACGTTCAGGGTGCGGTGGGGCAAAAATTCTTGCGCGGCTATCAAACCTCTGACGCCAAAGGAATCGCCTCGTTCTTGACGATTTACCCTGGCTGGTATCCAGGCAGAACCGTGCACATTCACTTCAAAATTCGCTACGGGACGGGCGGCAGCCAAAAAGAATTCACCTCGCAACTGTTCTTCGACGATACCTTCACCGACTCGGTCTTTAAGACCGCGCCTTACAACTCCAGGGGCGCACGCAACACCCGCAATGCCGCCGACGGCATATACCGCAACGGCGGCAGCCAACTGCTCTTGGACACCAAAAAAGACGGCACAGGTTATGCCGCAACCTTCGACATCGGTCTGAACTTGGGCTAGATTTCAAAACTCGAGCAGCGAAAAACGGAATGGCTTCAAACCCATTCCATTTTTTTGGTCGTCAAATCTCGAGGTTTATCCACGTTTAAAACAACGTCTTTTGATTTTGAGCCATTCAGAAATCTTGGTTACAACCTGGTAACAAGCCATGTAACCCAGCAGTTACCAGCTCGAGATACCTTAAAACCCATGAACGCCAGACCGCGTTCAAAAGGAGAACAACATGAACCAGAAATTGAAAATCGGACTCGCCTCCCTCGCCCTGATCGCAACACCACTGACCTACAATTTGGTCATGGCACAGACAACGGGCACACCAAGTGCAGCCGCGCAAGCATTTGATTACTCAAAAATCTTTGTGCAAAAACTCGCGGCGGCATTGGGCATCGACCAAGCCAAGCTCGAGGCTGCCATCAAAACGGCTGGCAACGCCACCGTGGACGAGGCACTGAAAAACCAGAGCATCACCCAAGACCAAGCCACGCAAATGAAAGCTCGGGTTGCCAGCGGTGAATTCGGTGTTTGGGAACACGCTGGACGTGGCGGCATGATGGGCGGACGCGGTGGCGCTCCTGGCATGGGCATGGGAGGACGCGACGGCGCCCCAGGCATGATGGGCGGCAAAATGGGCGCGGACATCAGCCAAATCGCGCTGCTCGAGAGTGCCGCAAAAGCCCTCAACCTCAGCATCACGCAGCTCGATACCGAACTTCGGGGCGGTAAAACCCTGACCGAAATTGCGACCGCCCAAAAAGTCAGCCTCGAGACGGTCAAAAACGCGGTGCTGGCAAGCCTCAAAACCCAGTTGGCAGCCGCCGTCAAAGCCGGCAGCCTGACCCAAGCCCAAAGTGACCAAATCTACAAGAATGCCGAAGCCGACACGAATTTCGGCTTGCACTTCGGCGGGCGCGGAGGTGGTTTTGGACCAGGACGATAAGCTTCAAATCTGAAGGACCCTCCTCCCCAGAATCCTCTCGAGCAATCCGCGAGAGGGTTTTTTGTGAAAACCCATGTCACGTTCTTGCACTTGTCAAAACCTTGTGCTATCCTTTCTCGGCTTAGGGCATTGCTCGAGCATCCCAAGTTTCGGGGCTGTGGCGCAGTTGGGAGCGCGTCTGAATGGCATTCAGAAGGTCAGCGGTTCGAACCCGCTCAGCTCCACCAAATTCCCGCGTTGTTAACGCGGGATTTTCTTTTGTCTCGAGGTTCGCGGGATTTGAGGTTTTGCTTTTATCCGGCGCAATCCAGGCTTGAACAATCTTGTCAGTTGGGCAAAACAGCGATTGCACTTGAACACCACGCAATGTCAAAATAGCACATGTCAGATTGGACGCGAACACTTTTTGACCGCGCCTACATCAAGTCCGAAGGCGCGGGGTTGCACCTTCGGCTCACGCGCCACGAATGCCGTCTTGCCATCAAGTTGCTCGAGTTAAAACCAACAGATCAAATTCTGGATTTGGCGTGCGGGCATGGTCGGCACAGCCTCGAACTGGCAAGACAAGGTTTTGAACAGGTGACAGGTTTGGATGCGAGCGCTGTGGCAATCGAACAGGCTCGAGCTTCTGGGGTGGGTACAACTGTCAGGTTTGTTCTTGGTGACATGCGAACTTTGGGGTTTGATGCCGAATTTGATGCGGTTTTCAGTTTTTACAATTCAATTTTTTACTGGGACGATCAAACCCATTTGAATATTTTTCAAGGCATTTACAGGGCATTAAAACCTGGCGGACGCTTTTTGATGGATTCACACAATCCGTTTTTGATTGTCCATAACAAATTATTGCAACAGCATCGGATTTTTGGGCGAATGTTGAGGGTTCGTCAACAATTGGGTAATTTAAAAGCCTGGTTTCGCCATGTTTTTCGCAACCCTGGTCAACCCAGAGCGTGGCACAAAACGATTGGACAGTTTGATCCAAGAACGGGCGTGATGCGTGGCATCAAACACTTTCATACCGGCACCGAGCACGAAACACACCCGCTCGAGTTGCGATTTTATACCTTTACCGAAGTCAAAAAATTACTCGAGCAAGCCGGTTTTGAGGTTAAAAGCGTTGTGTCTCATACGGGTGGTCCCTTTGTAGACAGTAGCCCTCGTTTTGTAGTGACGGCGCTCAAAAAGCAATCCTGAACGGCGGCTGAAGGGTGATTTTCCAACACTGTGCTAACATCTGTAGACTGTATTCAGTAGGGGGAATCTCATGAACAACCAAATTCTTAACGTTCAAATACAAGCAGACAACCGCGCTGTTTACGTCAAACCAAGTCTCGAAAACCATCCAAGTTACAAGGCAATTACCGCAATCCTTGGTGGCAGTTTCAGACCAATTGGTGATCCAGTAAATATCATTTCTGACCCGGGTCTGGAATTGATTCCTGATCCTGTTGACATCGGAATTTAACAAAACCTACCCTCGAGGTTTGCGGCGAATTTAGGTTCGTCGTTTTTTCTGGTTTCTCGAGGTGCAAAAGCGTGTAAAATCGGGCATGAAAACAACTTTTGAAACCACCGTCAAAGCCATCGGCAACAACACCGGCATCGAAGTTCCGACACAGAACATGAACCAGCTCGGACCATCAAAAAAACCTGCCGTCAAGGTCAACCTATCCGGTTACGAATACCAAAGCACCGTGGGGGTCATGGGCGGCAAATTCATGATTCCCCTCAGTGCCGCGCACAGGGCAGCCTCAAAGCTCAAGGGCGGCGATGCCATCACGGTCACGCTCGAGCTTGACCTCGAGCCGCGCGGGGTTGAACTGCCAGAGGATTTGGCGGCGGCGCTCAAAGCATCTGGTGTCACGGCAGCGTTTGAAAAATCCGCGCCCTCAAAACGCAAGGAATTCGTGCGTCAAGTATTGGAAGCCAAAACCGATGAAACCCGAGCACGCCGGATTGAAAAGGTTGTGGCGCAACTTAACGCTTGATGGGTCCAAACTCACGGATTTTGATTTAAACTCGAGTCAGACGATTTGAGCTTTCGCATGACCATCTTGATACCAGATATTCTCGGTTTGTTCACCTTCCAGGGAGTAAACTGATGCAACCCGTGGATTCCAGCCTCCCCAAACCCCAACCCGCCCCAAGCTTCAAGAAGCGTCTGGTCCAAATTGCCAGGGCGCTGACCAAACCATTGTACGGTCTGTACGAATTGCGACTCGAACGTGAAGTCCGCGCGGCGAGCTTGCCGCAGCACATCGGTCTTATTTTGGACGGCAACCGCCGTTTTGCCAAGGCGCTCGGGCTGGACGGCAAACTCGGTTACGATTTTGGCGTCGACAAAGCCCACGAGGTGCTGGGCTGGTGTCTCGAGCTTGGGATTCCTGCCGCGACCATTTGGGTGCTCTCCACCGACAACGTCACCAAACGCGACCCGTCTGAGGTCAAGCACTTGATGCACCTGTTTGAACGCGAGGCACGCAACCTCGCCAAAGACCCGAGGATTCACAACAACCACGTGCGCGTCAGGGCAATCGGACGCCACGACCTGTTCCCAGAGGACGTGCTCGCCAGTTTGCGTGACCTCGAGACTGCGACCGAACATTATGAGGGCATGTTACTGAACATTGCCGTGGGTTACGGCGGGCGCGAAGAAATTGTTGACGCCGTGAAAAACCTGCTCTCGAGCGGTGCAAAAAACGGTGAGACGCTCGAGCAAATTGCACAAAACTTAACCCCCGAATTGATCGGACAGCACTTGTACACGGCGGGCATTCCAGACCCAGATTTTATCATTCGCACCAGCGGCGAAGTGCGCCTGGGCGGCTTTTTACTCTGGCAGAGCGCCTACAGCGAATACTATTTTTGCGACGCCTACTGGCCCGATTTTCGCCGCATCGATTTCTTACGCGCCCTGCGAGCCTATTCCGCTCGAGAAATCCGCCTTGGGCAGTAAGGGCACATGGCAACATTACTCAGCCTTGACTGGGATTATTTTTCGGGCAGCGCCGAACTCGTTTTCGATTCGCCATTCTGGGGAACGCGAGACACGGATTTTGACCGAACTGAAGCCTGGATATCTCGAGCTTTAAAGCGTGGGGGCTTTGGCTTTGAGGTCTTAAAAGAAGATTTTCCTCTGTTTGGAAATCCTCTTCAACTCAAGAAACTTTTCGATCTCCCCTGTTATGCCAGCGTAACCCACAGCGACGCTTACGCCCTGATAAAACATTTGGGCATCTCGAGCGTGCTGAATTTGGATTCGCACCACGATTTGTTTTCCTCGAGCGGCGATCCAACTCGGGTGCGTCCTGGAAATTGGGCTGGGCTGGCGCTCGAGCACGGTCTAATCTCGAGTTACACTTGTTTTTACCCCACTTGGCACGAGCATGTGCGGGTGACTGAAGGTTTTGATCTGGGTCGTACCAGGCTGGAGCTAAACGAACAATTTGCCCGTAGGGGATGGTCTGAGACCATCCCCTACACTATCCCTTCCTTAGAACGTGGAATGCCAAATCTCGAGAAAACCGAATTTGACGCGGTGTTGTTGGTGCAAAGCCCTGCCTGGACCAATCCACTTTACGATGCTGTGTTCCTCGAGTTATGCCAAAAGCTCAACGCACAAAGCCTCGCGCCAGTTCTCGAGAGAGCCTTCAGACACGACATCAAGTCGGTGGTGTGACATTCGCCAGACACGGCAAGGTTAAACTAAAATCAATGCCTTGGATTTCTTTTGACCTCGATGGAACAATCTGCGACTGGCCCTTCAACAAAGCCGTTTTTATCCCAATGCGCTCGCACCTCGAGCCGTTTGTTCTCGAAGCCATGCGCCAAGAGTATTTCAATCGTTTAGGCTCGAGCGATCCGGTGAATGCTTTTGACTGGGACGGGATTCATGATCTGACCGCAGAGCAATACGGTTTGCCCATTTTTGAACCAATTCTCGAGTTTGCCGCGAAAGTGGATTTCCACCCCGAATTGGTGTACGCCGACACGCAACCCGCGCTCGAGAAATTACGCGCAAAAGGTTGGAAGATTGCCTGTGGCACGAACGGTTACGCCAAATATCAGGGTTATGCGCTGACGCGTTTGGGGGTTCTAGCCGATGCCTTCATTGCGCCCGATACGGTCAACGCCTGCAAACCTCAAGCCGAGTTTTTAAATCGCTTGCCAGAGTTAACGGGCGATCAAACCGCGCTCGAGGGTCTGGTTCATGTTGGGGATTTGCTGACCCAGGATGTCCTCGCCGCAAACCGCGTGGGCGCGAAAGCCGCCTGGGTTTGGCGCGAAATGCCCGAGTTCATGCGTGAGATTCCGGTGCTCGAGCGAAACCAAAATCACGGGGTTCAAGCCGCGATTCTCGAGCAAACCGCGCACGAATTTGTCCACAACGGCAAGCTCGGCTCGAGCTATGAGGATTTGCCGCCAAAGCCAGATTTTGTGGTGGCGGACTTGCTCGAGCTGGTCAGTGTGCTTTAAAGCTCGAGTTTTAGTTTGGCAACAGCTCGAGCACCACAAGCTCGGCGGGGCAAAAGGTGCGAATTGGAATGCCGGTCGTTCCCAAACCTCGAGAGACAAATGCGGTGCTTGCCTCTTTGACAAAACCCATCTGGTAGCGTTCGCCGTACTTGGAAATGCACGCCAAACCCTGCCCGAACGGCGCTCGAACTTGACCGCCGTGCGTGTGTCCCGAAAGCATCAAACCGACCCGAGCCGGGACTTTGGGCAGAATGTCGGGGTTGTGCGAAAGGAGCATCAACGCCGTGTCGGGGGCAGCATTTTGAATGGCTCGAGCGACCCGCACCGTTCCTGCCCAGTAATCGTCCACGCCCGCCAAAAAGAAATCTGAACGCAAAGCCACACCTTGGTTGACCAGGTATTTTATTCCCACCCGCTCGAGCTGGGCGATCAGTATTTTGGCGTCAAATCTTGCGCCCGAAGGGTAATAGTAATCGTGGTTGCCGAGCGTGGCAAAAACCCCGAGCGGTGCGTGTAGCCTTCCAAGCTCGAGCGCCAGAGACTCGAGTTTTTTTGCGGTTACGGCATGATCGATAATGTCGCCCGTAATCACGATCAAATCGGGTTTCTCGAGGTTGGCGGCACCCACCCAAGCGCGGACTTCGCGTTCAAACATAAATTTGCCAAAGTGCAAATCGGTCATCTGCACCACCTTTAAGGGCGCTTGGAGATGCGGCATGTTGAAGCGGTGTTTGGAGATTTCAAACGAGTACGCCGACGCCCAGCCGTAACCACCTGCCAAAAACGGTGCGGCAACAAGGCTCGAGAGTGCGGTTTTTAAAAAACTCCTGCGTTTCACGGCTCGAGTTTATAAAACCGTACATGAGAATAAGCTCATGCGGTTTGAGAACTTTGAAATCAGCAAACTGCAATAGTCGAGATTTCATCCCGAGAACGATAATTTAATCAAACGAATATCCAACAAAAAACAATTCTTTGGGTTTCGTATTTTCAAAAACCGTAATACAAAAGCCTTTGCCACGGTCAATTCCCTCAAAATAATCCTGATTGTTCTCGAGCATTTCACGCGTTGGACTTTCAGTACCAAAGAAGGCAAGAAGTTCCTCTCTTTTTGGAATTCTTGCCGTGCAGTAATCATCATTCTCCGATACAGAGTTCATATCAAGAATTGATCTCGTCCCAGTTGCATCAGCGTCTTCAATCGCTTTTTGAATACTTTTATGCTCTTTTCCTGGTGATTCAGATTTTTGGGTAATAGGAAACTCTGGGAACATCACAGCAGGGTAGTATCGTCCCGCATTGAATTCACGCTCCTTGAGCTTTTTTAAAGCCAAATTTTTATCTTCTTCGTAAGGTACAAAATACCAATATGGTGATGATCCCATCTTAATCTCCTATGGATACAAACCACGCAAGGCTCGAGCCTCCAAAACCCGAGTACAAGCCGTGATGAACGTGGCGGTGCGCATGGTCACTTTCTTGTCGAGCGCAACATCCCAAATGCCTTTAAACGCTTCAATCATGATTTTCTCGAGCCGTTTGTTGATCTCGTCTTCGGTCCAGAAGAAACTCGAGAAATCTTGCACCCATTCAAAGTAGCTGACCGTCACGCCGCCCGCGTTGGCGAGCACGTCTGGGATAATGATCGTGCCTTTTTCGGAGAGGATATCATCGGCTTGGGGCGTGGTCGGTCCGTTCGCACCCTCGACAATGATTTTGGCTTTGATTTTATTGGCATTCGCAGCCGTGATTTGCTTCTCGAGCGCGGCTGGAATCAGAAATTCGGTTTCGATTTCCCAGAAGTCTTTGGGGTCAATCATTTCGGCGTCTTTATAGCCTGCGATGCTGCCCGTTTTGGCGATATGCTCGAGCACATCGTGCGGATTGATGCCGCTGGCGTTGTGAATCGTGCCGTTGACATCTTGAATCGCAATCACTTTTGCGCCGTGGTCGTGAAAAATCCTGGCGCTGGCGTTGCCGACGTTGCCAAAACCTTGCACGATCACCCGAGCGCCCTCGAGTGACAGGTTGATGCGCTTTGCCGCCTCCGCGCCCGCCACGAAAACACCCCGCCCTGTCGCGTCACGTCGCCCCAGAGAGCCGCCGAGCGCGATTGGCTTGCCTGTGACCACACCGGTCGCCGTGCGCCCCTGGTTCATGCTGTAGGTGTCCATCATCCAAGCCATCGTCAATTCGTTGGTATTCACATCTGGCGCGGGAATGTCTTTGTCGGGTCCGATCAGAATGTTGATTTCACTCGTGTAGCGCCGCGTCAATTTCTCGATTTCATGAATTGAGAGCTTGCGCGGGTCAACCCGAATGCCGCCCTTCGCGCCGCCGTAAGGCAAGTTCACCGCCGCGTTTTTGACCGTCATCCACGCGGACAGCGCCATCACTTCGGACAGCGTTACGTCTTGGTGGTATCGCACGCCGCCCTTGCCAGGACCCCTCGAGGTATTGTGTTGCACCCTGTAACCCTCAAAATGCGCGATGCTGCCATCGTCGAGTTGGATCGGGCAATCGACAATCAAAATGCGCTTTGGACGCTTCAGGGTTTCGACCCAGTACGCGAGTTTGCCCAGGTACGGCGTCACGCGGTCGATTTGCTCGAGGTAAATTTCCCAAGGTCCAAGGTTGTCTTTCGCCAGGTACGACGGAACTTCATGTGTGTGCATTGTGACTCCTTCAATTGGGCGCATGACGATGCGCCACGAAATTTTTATGGATACAGACCGCGCAAATTCGTGCTCTCGTTAATCCTCGAGATTGCCAGCACGTAAGCGGCAGTCCGCAAATCAGTCTTTTTTTCGTTGGCAACGGCGTAAATCTCATCCAAGGCTCGAGCGATGTGTTTTTCGAGGTTGGCGTTGATCTCGTCCAAACTCCAGTAAAAATTATTAAAATCTTGCACCCATTCGTAATAGCTGACCGTCACGCCGCCCGCGTTGGCGAGCACGTCTGGAATCACAATTCTGCCCTCTTGGCGCAAAATGGTATCTGCGTCTCGGGTGACCGGATGGTTCGCGCCCTCGGCAATGATTCGCGCCTCAACTTTGGCGGCGTTGCCCGCATGAATCGAACCTTCCCTAGCACTGGGCACGAGAATATCCACTGGAAGGGTAAAAACGCTGTCCCGATCAATTTTTTTTGCGCCCGCAAAATTCTTGACCGATCCAGTCTCGAGCTTGTGGGCAATCAGGGCGCGAATGTCCAGCCCGTCGTGGCGGTAAATCGCGCCCGAACTGTCGGAAACCGCCACCACCCGCACGCCGCGCTCGAGCATTCCCAGCGCGGCGTAACTGCCGACCACCCCAAAACCTTGCACGGCGGCGCTCGAGTTAGCCAAATCAATGTTTTCTCTGGCAGCAACCCCAAAAATGCTGTTGGCAACGCCGCGCCCTGGGGCTTCGAGTCGCCCGAGGCTGCCGCCCATGCTGACGGGTTTTCCGGTCACGACGCCGGTGCTGGTCGTGCCTTTGTTCTGGCTGTAGGTGTCCATGATCCACGCCATGGTTTGCTCGTCCGTACCGGTGTCGGGCGCGGGAATGTCTTTGTCGGGTCCGATCAGATCGACCAGTTCGCTGGTGTAGCGCCGCGTCATGCGCTCGAGTTCGTCGCGGGAAAGGGTTTTGGGATTGACGTCGATCCCGCCCTTCGCACCACCAAACGGCAGGCTCATGACCGCGCATTTGATCGTCATGCTGGCAGCCAAGCCGCGCATTTCGTCCAGGTTTAAACCCGCCCGGTACCGTATGCCGCCCTTGCCTGGACCCCTCGAGATGCTGTGCTGAACGCGGTAACCCGTAAAAAACCGCACGCTGTTGTCGTCCATGCGCACCGGTACGCTGACCGTCACCATGCGTTTGGGGTGACGCAAATACTCGAGGGTTTCGCTGGCGGCGTTCAAATGCGGCAGTGTCGCCTCAATTTGCTCGAGGAACGCGTGCCAGAGGTTAAGTTGCTGATCCGGCGGTGAGGAGTTGTGGTCTTCGGGTTTTGTCATGCGGCTGCCTCCACAAGAATGTTCTGGGCGATGGACACAAGATTTGATGCTCGAGTTTAACGCTCGAGTTTGATGATTTGCCACTTCGATGTTGCGTGTTTGAGTATACAACTGGCGAACGTTTGTTTGTTTTGGGATTGTGACGAAAAACTTCTCGTCAAACTCGAGTTAAAGCCGTAGGGTGCGCCGTGCGCACCGTTGGACACGTACTCTTGGTGCGCACGGCGCACCCTACCAAACTCTACACTCCGCCCTCCACATTTCGCGTTAAACTCGAGACATGCAAAAAGTCTTGGCGGGTACACTGGCAGATTTCCCGATAGGCACACAAAAAATCGTTGAACTCGAGGATGATTTTGTGCTGGTGGTGCATTCGATTTCTGGGTTTTGGGCGATTGAAGACCGTTGTTCACACGATGACAACGAACTTTACGGCGGCGAGGTGACCGATAACACCATCAAATGCCCACGCCACGGGGCAAAATTTGACCTCGAAACTGGCAGGGCGCTCTGTCTTCCGGCGGTCAAAGCCATAAAATCCTTTGCCGTCAGCCTCGAGCCTGACGGGGTTTACGTGCTGTCGCCAGAATAAGAATACCGTGCTGGACGCAATAAATTGAAATTACGGCTCAGGCTGAATCGGTCAAATTCTCATTTTGTACAAGGTTTCACAAAGCTCGCGCCTGACGTGACCAAACGTACACGATCAACGGTTCAACTCGGCTGCGAAGGGGTTTTTTACATTACACGAACAGCGCTCCCGTGTCAATCGGGCTTAATTCAACCCTAGGGGAGTTGACAAATTAGGTATCCACGTATCAAAGTATTGTTTGGAGGTAACAAAATGGCAGATCGTATGGGCAAGGCTCACTTGGTGCAAGAAGTCTCCGCAAAAGCTGGCGTAACCCGCAAAGCCTCAGGCAATGCAGTTGACGCAATGATTGCCGCAATCATTGCTGGCGTCAAAAAGGGCAGCGTCACACTCCCAGGACTCGGTACGTTCAGCGTGGTGAAAACCAAAGCCCGTACTGGCGTCAAACCAGGCACCAAAGAGAAGATCAAGATTCCTGCTGGCAAACGCTTGAAGTTCAAAGCCTCCAGCACCCTCAAGGGCAAAGTCTAAATCTCGAGTTTCAAAACCGCCACTCAGGACAGCCACCAAATTGGTGGCTGTTTTTCATTTGGCAATTCAAGGTAACAAAAAAGCTCGAGTCCTAAAACCCGAGCCTTGAAAATCAAAAAACTTTAAGCCAGAATTCCAACAGCCATAACCGCACCGTCTTTGACCTCGAGCTTGATGCCCGACAACGGTTTTTTGGCTGGACCGTGGGTTGCCGAACCGTCAGCAACACTAAAAGCGCTGCCGTGACAAGGGCAATTCATAGTATGGTCTTTATCGGGGGCGCCAATTTTGCAACCCATATGGGTGCACGTTAAACTGTACGCGGTCAAATAGATTTTGGTCTTGTCCACCATCACCTCGAGCACCCGACCAGCTTTTAAGAGTTTGTCGTCCTTGGGCATTGGCACCCGAGCCAGTTGTGCGGCTGCGCCCTGAAAATCGAACGCCACCACATCCCAGTCCTTGGCGAGTTTCTCGAGCTTGGCAACGCTGACAGGTTTGATTTCGGCGGTTTGGGCGAACGTTGAAAGTGGTGCTCCAAACGCAACACCTACGCTGCCAACAGCGATAACTTTGAGTGCTTCACGGCGGGATTTCGAGACTTCATTCATACTGACCTCCTGTAACCTGTTTCAGACACGGTATACGGCGAAGATGATAAAACGGTTTTGCGAAAAGCTCATTGTTAATTTTGGCTTGCGCGACTTTGTTTTATAGGGTATATTTCTACGGCTCTAAGCGAGCGCGGCTTAAGTGTCCTCGAGATTCACTCGAGACCGCCGCACTCCAGGGTTCGCAGATTCACTGCAACACCCTCGAGCGGAGGAACAAATGGGTAAGTTAAAGACTCGTAAGGTTGCCGCCAGCCGTGTGAAAATCACGGGCACCGGCAAAGTCATGGCTTGGAAGGCTGGCAAACGTCACCTTTCGTACCACAAGTCCGGCGGAGAAATTCAGGGCAAGGGCGTCGCTTACGTGATGTCCGATCACGATCAACCTCGTATTAAAGGCATGTTGCCTTACGGGGTGAAATAATGCCACGCGCCAAGACCGGTATCGTCCGTCGCCGTCGTCACAAGAAGATTCTAAAACGCGCCAAGGGCTTCTGGGGAACCCGTTCCAAGAACTACAAGAACGCCTCACAGACGCTTTTAAACGCTGCAACCTACAGCTACCGCGACCGCCGCAACAAGAAACGCGATTTCCGTCGTTTGTGGATTCAACGCATCAACGCCGCCACACGCTTGCACGGCATGAGCTACAGCCTGTTCATCAACGGTTTGAAGCTGGCTGGCGTCGAGGTGGATCGCAAAATGCTCGCAGACCTCGCCGTGCGTGAACCCGTGGCTTTTGAAGCCCTGGTCACGATGGCAAAATCGGCTCGCGCTTAATTTTTACAGGCTTAATTTTTAGGAGTTATCATGGCGAAGACTTGTGTTGTAAGGGGCGTCTCGAGCATTGTGGTCAACACCGTGCAACGGCGCGGTAAAGCCAAAGCCGAGGGCGGCGTTGGTAAGAAAACCACTGGCATCTCTAAAGTTCGTAAATACGCGAACCTTCAAAAGAAAACCGTTCTGGTTGACGGCGTCAAGAAAACCGTTTGGTTGTCTGCCCGCGCCATGCGCAAATTGCCTGCCAATATTGTTGTTGTCGGGAAGTAAAAACCTTAAAACAAAAAACCGCGCATTTGGCGCGGTTTTTTATGGCTCGAGTTTCATTTTGAGCTTGCGAGTTCCGAATTCGAGATTCGCATCGCTTCTTGACAGATCGGCTCGAGCCTGTCGGCGGTCTGACGTAACCACTTTGCCACTCGGGCTTTGAAACTTGGCGTCTCGAGTGCCAGCAGGTGACGGTTGTGGCTTTCTGCGAGCAAAGCTCGTTGACGTTCACGGGCGATGTGTTCAGTCATCAAATGGTTCATGCCCAAACTGTAATCCCAGGCATTTAAAATTGGAATCTATTCGGTAAACCCCGAATCTATTGGCTCGAGCCAGGTTTGGGAGTACAACTATGGCATGAAAAAGCGCCTTCACCTTTCGACCCTCGACCTGACCCGCACACGCTTTGCGTTCAGTCCATTGTTTGAAACCGCAATGGGATTTGGCGTGATGAACGATCCAAGCCGTCACGCCATTCACCTGCCCTGGATTTGCGAGGCTCGAGACGCCACAGCCCATTTGGAATTTCCTTTTTTGAACGCTTTGGTTCGGGTTGCGCGGGTTGGTGGTTACATCCCCGATTTTTTGACCCCGCCGCCCGTGACCGCCCTGCCCGATTTTGCCGATGAAATCCGAGCTTTGCTGGCAACCCATCACGAACTTGTGCGCCGTGAAGTCAAACGCACCTGGGAAGATCAAACCACCTTGCCTGCCAGCGCCCAAGTCTTCATAGACGATCCTCGAGCCGCCCTCGAGCAACTGGCATTTGAGCTTCAAGATTTCTGGAAACTGACCCTCGAGCCGCACTGGAACAAAATGCGGGCGTTGCTCGAATCCGACGTGTTGGCTCGAGCGCGAAATTTAGCGCTGGGCGGCGCGGAAGCCTTATTTTTGGATTTGAATCCCTTGGTGCATTATCAAGACGGGGTGCTCGAGTTGGACAAATCCATGTGCGCCGATGAAAGTGTAACCGCCGATATCGAACTTGGCGGGCGCGGTTTGCTTTTGATGCCCTCCGCTTTTGTCTTCCCCAAATTCATGACCATCATCGACCCACCCTGGCAACCCGTGCTGGCGTACACCCCTCGCGGCGTGGCAAACCTTTGGATGAACCAACCGCCACCCGCCAACCAAGCCCTCGAGATGCTGCTCGGCGCTGGGCGCTCAGAGGTGCTTTTAAGCCTCGAGACGCCCTCGAGTACCTTGGAGGTCGCCACGCGGCTCAGACTCTCCTCCAGCGGCGTCTCAGAGCATTTGGGCGTATTGCGGCAAACGGGTTTGGTCGAAGCCAACCGGCGCGGCAGGTCGGTGTATTACAGCCTCAGCCGAACGGGTTGCGCCTTGCTCGATTTGTTCGTCGTGCCATCAAGTCCCGATCTCGAGTTTGGAGCAGAACTCGAGCGCGTTTAAACCGTTTCAGTCAATGTTTTTGGCACTCAGCACGGTATGAAACTCGATTTGTGGCGGTTCGCTAAACCAAGTCTCGGCATTTCCCATCAGGGTTGCCGCAATCTGACCCGCAAGATGTGCTTGTCGCCCGCTGTCGTCTGGGTGAATATCAAAAATTCCAAACGTCGAATCTCCAATTTGATACGCCACCCAAACCTGGGTTCCAGCCTCTTGTTCCGCCAGCTTCACCGCCCCCTCGAGATACTTTGCAACCGTTTGTTCCTGCCCTGGTTTGGCTTGCAACCGCACCAACAATCCAACATGATTCATCTGTGCCTGCTTCCTGGGGTTCGCCCAAAGTTCAGTATAGTCAGAATCTGAAACAACAAAGCTTTGGGGATTACAGGTTTTTCTCGAGGTAAAACTCGACGTTCACTTCGCTTGTCAACTCTCGGGTGGCTTTGAATTCAGTACCAATTTCAACCCTGGCTCTTTTAGGTGCTCGAGAAAGTTCTTGGTTCATCCAATCCCCGCCAAAATTCAGGCTTTGGATTCGTTCTGGCATCTGACTCGAGTCGCTGGCACTGCGAATGCCCAGCACAGAATGCCCCACCGCATTCGCCATCGCGCTGGCTTTGTCAAACGCTTTTTTCATGGCTGCCGCACTCAACTCGAGCATGATGGCATCGGTTTCAAAAATCCATTCGAGTTGCTCGAGTTGCACATTTTTGGCACCGGTAATCACGCCCAAAAAGTCTGGGAGTTTGGAAAAATCAGTTAGGGTCAAATCGAGTTTGAATTCGGCTTTGGAGCTTTTGCCCAAAAGTCCAGCATCCACTCGGGCACTCACCGATTTGACGTTGAACTCGGCGTCTGTCGCACCGAGTTCTTTAAATTTTGTCACCAAATCTTTGAGGATTCTCGAGCGGTCCAGCGCCGCGTTGCCAAACAAAAACGTTTCGCCCTCAACCGTAAAGTGCAGTTTGGCGAGGCTGGCGGTGATGTCCTGGCTGGCTTTGGCGCTGACGCGCAAAATGCTTTCGGTCATGTTTTTTAGTCTAATCCAAAACCATAAAACCTTGCCGCCGTGCCACCCAGGATTTGCGCCTTCTGATCGGCGGTCAGTTTCTCGAGCAACACGTTTGTCTCCTGCCAGACTTTGGTGTAATCCCCAGCCAAAATCGCCACAGGGTGATCGCTGCCAAACATCAATCGTTCCGCCCCAAAACACCCAAAAGCATGAACCACATAAGGCTCGAGCTGGCTGGCGTTCCAAGTTTCCCAATCGGCGGCGGTGTTCAAACCCGAAACTTTGGCGTAGACATTTTCATGTTCACTGGCGGCTTTCAGCAAATCCGCCCAGGGTTGCCAGCCACGCGCAAAAATGGGCGGTTTGGACAAATGATCGATCACCATTTTCAGTTTCGGAATTTTGGTTGCCACCAGCGCCGCGATCTCGAGGTGACGCGGTAAAACGCTGACCACATCAAACGTCAAATTCTGTTCTGCAAGCATCTCGAGCGTCGTCAAAACTTCGGGCTTCAGCAAGTAATCCGCGTCGGGTTCGTCATGAATCAAATGGCGCACGCCTTTGAATTTCGGGTGTGCTCCAAAAACCTCGAGCGCCCGAGCCGCAATTTCGGGTTCGGTCAGCGGAATCCAACCCACCACCGCTTTGATCCATGCAAACTGTTCTGCCTGCTCGAGCATTGAACGCGTGTCTTCAAAACCATTCGCCGCCTGCACCAAGACCGTCCCAGAAATGCCCGCCGCCAACAACTGAGGCTCAAGTTCTTCGGGCGTGAAGCTGCGATTTAAAACGCCATGCTCGGGTTTGAGCCAAGGGTAAGCAACCCGTTCGAGGTTCCAAAAATGCTGATGCGCGTCAATACATGCCATGCTCGATCATATTGTATTAAACTCGGGCATGAACAACTTGGACGCCCGAGCGCACTTTCCAGCTTTTCAAAACGGTTTTAGCTTCCTGGACAACGCCGCCGGCGCTCAAGTGCCAAAGCAGTGCATTGACGCGATCTCGGGTTTTCTGAGCACGGCATCTTGCAATGTCGGAATGCCGTACCCTGGTTCGCAAACCGCCACGAACATTAAAATCCAAACGCGCCTCGAGACGAGCGAATTTTTAAATTGCAAACCAAGCGAAGTTGTGATCGGCACGAGCGCCACATCACTCACCTTTCAACTCGCACGGGCGTTCTCGAGAATCTTCAAACCTGGCGACGAAATCATTATTTCCGAACTCGAGCACGAAGCCAACGCCAGCCCGTGGCGCAGCCTTGAGGCGCAAGGTGTCGTCATTAAAATCTGGCGGGCGAAATTTCCTGAAAGCCGTTTGGATTTGGACGATTTACGCGCCCTGATCTCGAGCCGCACCAGATTGCTGGCGGTCTGTTCCGCCGCAAATTCTTTGGGAACAGCTCCAGATGTGACGGGCGCTGCCGCCATCGCCAAAACCGTAGGCGCTTGGACGATCACCGACATGGTGCATTACGCCCCGCATCATTTGCCAGACGTGCAAAAACTCGGCGTGGATTTCGCGGTGTTCTCGAGTTACAAGGTTTTTTCGACGCACGCCGCGTTCATGTTCGTGAAAGAAGGCTTGCTCGAGCAACTTCCAGCCGACAAACTGCATTTTATTCCAGATGACAGCCCGCAAAAATTTGAGCCAGGCACGACCAACCACGAATGCTTGGCGGGCTGGCTTGGGACGCTCGAGTATCTGCGCACAGTGCTGGGCGGTGGCGCAACCGGACGCGCTGGCTTGCAAGCCGCCTACCAGCAAATCGAAAGCCTCGAGCAACCACTGATGGAATTTGCGCTCGAGAAATTCAAAGACATTCCAGGATTGAGTTTTTACGGCGAACCCAGCACTTCAGGGCGCGTCGGAACGTTCTGCATCAACATGCCAGGGCTGGAAGCCATGCAAGTTGCCGAACGGCTTGCCACGGCAGGTGTGGGCGTTGCGGCGGGGCATTACTACGCCACCATGCCGATGACCGCGCTCGGGTTAATGCCAAACGGGGCGGTGCGGGTCAGTGTGGCGCATTACAACACCAAAGAAGACCTCGAGAAACTGATGGGGGCGTTGAAGGATTGAATACACACCCTTTTCTGCTAAACTGAACCCATGCTCGCACTCGAGTCTCAAACACAAGAGATCATGGCATCGCTCGAACAAACCGAACCCGTTGCCATTCTACGAAACGGTGTTATCACGGGTTATTACGTGCCAGTCATGCCAGCACATGAGGACACGCAAGCCATTCGTCTGGCAGCCCAGAATATGCAGGAATGGTTGGAAGCTCGAGGGATCAGCGAAGATGATTTGATTGCCGATTTTAATACGTTGCAGAAAAGTCAACGTCATAAAACTGCATGAAGCGCATTGTCATTGATGCCAATGTTTTAATTCGTGCAATTCTTGGGGTCAAAGTTGCAAACCGCATTGCAGATCATGCCACATTCGTACAATTTTTGACCACCGAGATCGCTTTTCTCGAGGCGCAAAAGCACTTACCAAACGTGCTCAGTCGGCGTGGCGCAGAGATTGAACGGGTACGATTGAGTTTAGAAGATTTGGAACGCTTAAAACAAAGCGTGATTGTGATTCCGACAGAAATCATTGCTCCTTTTGAAGCCCAAGCACGTCTACGGTTACTCGAGCGTGACCAAGATGACTGGCATTTGTTGGCGCTCTGTTTAGGTTTGCAAACACCTTTATGGACAGAGGACAACGATTTTTTCGGGGTTGGGATTACAACCTGGAAGTCTGCGTTAATTGATCTTTTCTTAAATGCTTAACGTTCTTAGGCAAAATTACTTGGAACAATTTTAAAGACCATTGAACTGCTTCAGAATTTTTGGTTCGATTGGTGATCCTTTGAAAAGATGGACTTCATAAAAATCATCGCCTGTTGAGCCATTCTCAAAAACTTTGTCAAGATCGTTATAGCAAATCAACGCTTCGTAAATTCCAGGATCAACTTCTATACGGGCAGCGTCTGGAAAATAATCTGTGCAGCCCGCAATAACAATCCGTCCAGTATCTACCTGAAGACTTGCTTCCACAACATGATCGCTGCTTGAAAAATCAATTTCTGGTCGGAAATCATGAATGACAACCAAAACTGGAACTTCCATATCCCTGACCGTGCCAATTCCAATTGCGTATGGAGCTATGGCTAGCATTCGTTGCACTGCTGCTTTCGACCACGAATTCGCAAGACTTCCTTTTGTCATATCATCATCTCGAAGATAGAATTGGTGGTAATCTGCAAATAATTTGTAGTCATAAACGCGAATAATCATATTTTCACCATCTTTCGAGCTTTTGGATATTCAGAGTTGCGCCTCGAGTAAATCCTAAACGCGTAACTCGGTTCTGCATCATTCGCTTCAAACATCAATTTCCTGCCAATCAATGGTTCGCTTCCAAGTCT